>CAISPN010000033.1 GCA_903887375.1 uncultured cyanobacterium | reverse complement strand
TAGCAACTACAGGCGATTGGGTTATAATGGCATAAGGATGATTGTCCATCTGTTGCTTCCACAAAAGCTCACCAGTATTTTTATTAAAGGCTAGTAAATTACCTCCATTTTGAGTTCCAACTAATAGGGTATCACCGTAGATAGTTGGCGTCGTACGGGAATAAGTATTTGTCCCGGTGATTTCATTCAAATTTACTGACCAGTTGGTCTCTCCAGTATCAGTATTGAGATCATATAGTTTTCCACTACTATCGGGTATGTATAAAGACTTCCCCATAACTGAAGGTGTTGCGGACATATAGCCAGCCATTGTATTTATCCACTTAGGCTCCAATGTAAACGCATTGGATGGATTGATGATCGTTTCATTGGGCTGGAATCGCCAATTATTCTTATTTTGCCCAGACATCGTCCAATCAGCATTTTCTGCTAAGACTATTTTGGCTGTACCAAAAGAGCCAAAGACCATAGCTATACTAGAACATAACAAGACAATCTTATTCATAACAAGAATACTCTATTTGCAGTCTAAAAATACTGATATATTAAAATTCTAACAAAAAGAGAACTCCTCTAGGGGCTAGAGAAATTTCGCCGAGCTTAAGATAAGATCCCACTCCAACTAGTTAACTCCAGTACCTCAATTTAATTCCACAAAGTAAACAATGATAGTAATTTCATATACCTCTATCACCGTAAATGTTTTTAATGGACTATTCCAGTATTCTACTTTAGGAACTAGTGAGGGGGTTAATCATAATTGTAATTGGTTATAAGAACTTCTTTTACATTACCTCTTTTATCAGCCTTAGAATTAATAAAACGTAAAGCATCAACATACTCAATATTAAAACCACTATACAACTCTAATACTATTGGAGCCGACGAATTAGAGAGCATAAATTTTACTCCTTTGGAATTAAGTCGTTTGCATAGGTCACTGAGCTCAATTTGCTTTGAACTGTCAAAACCATCTTTGCTGTAACTTGTAAAATTTGAAGTGATCGCAAGTGGTACATATGGGGGATCAAAGTAAACAAAATCTTCTGCGCTCACTTTGTCCTCTATTGAAAAAAAAGAATCACATAGCAAAGTAGTATTTTTTAAAATCTTACTGCAAGTTTCAATGGTATCAATATCCAAAATTTTAGGAGATGTATAGCGTCCAAACGGGACGTTAAATTGTCCTTTGGAATTAACTCTATGTAATCCATTAAAACAGGTTTTGTTTAGGAAAATAAATCTACTAGCTTTTTGAATTGGATTCCATTTCAAAAATTCTGGTGATCTATCAATATTGCGAATCTTATAAAAATAATCCTTATCATAATGATGTTGTTTTAGATCATCTATTAAATCTTTTACATTATCCTTGACGACAGCATAGCAATTAATTAACTCTGGGTTAATATCACTTAAAACCGCCTTTTTGGGTTGAAGATTAAAAAATAATGCACCACCTCCCAAAAAAGGTTCATAGTAAGTTGAAAAGTTATTAGGTATATTTTGTAATAATTTGGGCAAAAGTTGAGTTTTTCCGCCTACCCATTTAATAAAGGGTTTAGACTTAATTTTACGATTTTTATCAATAGGAATTTTCACTTTGATATCTTCTGTTTAATACAAAATATTATTATTTATGCGTTTATTTTAACCATATTCACTTTGGAGACCAATTAAAGTAAGCAATTGTTAGAAAAGTCGTGCCGGTAAAGTATTGCAACTTGGCGGCAGAGGGTTCGATAGCTTTAAATTGCCCGATCTATAGTTCTATATTGAATAGCCTCAGCCAAATGATGACTTTTGATATTTTCTTGGTCGACCAAATCAGCTATGGTTCGGGATACTTTCAAGATACGATCCATAGCCCTAGCTGAAAGGCCAAGCCTTTGAATGGCATTTTCTAATAGTTGTCGACTTAAAGAATCTAATTGACACCATTGACGCAGATGTTTGGGTTGCATCTGAGCGTTGCACTTGACAGATGGATCATCTGCAAATCTTTTTTGTGCTATTGTTCTTGCTTGAGTAACCCTTTCTCGGATAGTTTGTGAATCTTCTCCTATAGCCAATGAAGTCATTTCTTCTGGTTTTAAACGAGAAACTATCACATGGAGATCGATTCTATCGAGCAGGGGTCCTGAGAGCTTGGACCAATATTGCTCACGTTGTCTAGGTGAACAACTACAAGGCTGAATCGAATCTCCATAATAGCCACAAGGACAGGGATTGGTGCTGGCAATTAGAGTAAATTGAGCAGGAAACTGGATAGACAATCTAGTACGAGAAATTGTCACTTCCCCATCTTCTAGGGGTTGACGGAGAAACTCTAATACATTGCGTTTAAACTCAGTTAATTCATCCAGAAAGAGAACTCCCCTATGGGCTAGAGAAATTTCGCCAGGCCTAGGATAGGATCCGCCTCCAACTAGCGAAGGTCCTGATGCCGAATGATGTGGACTACGAAAGGGACGCTCTTGGATTAAGGTGCCATGCTCTTTAAGTAAACCTGCTACCGAATGGATCTGAGAGACTTCTAGAGCTTCACCAAAAGTGAGCTCTGGCATAATACTCGGTAATCTTCTAGCCAACATAGTCTTCCCACTTCCAGGCGGGCCGACAAAGATCAAGTTATGGCCACCTGCGGCAGAAATTTCCAAGGCTCTGCGAGCAAGGCTTTGACCCTTAACATCTTTGAGATCTGGCAAACTAATATATCTTTTACTGTCCTCTTTTAGTAAAGATGTTTGAAATGGCTCAAATTCCTCAGGACTGTTGAGAAAATTGGCTACTTCTTGCAATTTTCTAAAGCCATATACCTTTAACCCCTCTACTATTGCTGCTTCTTTGGCATTGTCATAGGGAACAACAATAGTTTTAATCCCTAAATACTCTTTAGCCGCCGCAGCAATTGGCAATACACCGGCAATAGCTCTCAAACTGCCATCTAAAGATAACTCACCTAAGAGCAGGGTATCAGAGAGGATATTAGGTTCTATTTGTTCAGAAGCAGCCAATATCGCTATGCTTATAGGCAGATCAAAGCTAGGTCCTTCTTTTCTGAGATCTGCTGGAGTTAGATTGACGACAATTTTACGCATAGGTACACCAAATTCTGCGTTTTTAAGCGCAGCTTTGACCCTCTCTTTTGACTCCTGGATAGCAGTATCAGGCAGTCCTACGACAGTAATACTGGGTAACCCCCCGGATACATCGACCTCTACGCCCACTTTGATAGCTTGTAAACCAAGCAGCGTTGCACTCCAAACTCTTGCCAACATAATTTTCTTACCAAGTCAGACTTTATGTATCGTAGTGCAAGTTTAACCCAAATTTTCCACCTAGATCAAAAAAATTAATTTTATTAGAAGAGCGAATGATGTGATTTTTAACTTTAGAGCCTATTCTTATAGGCTAAAATCATTGTTAAAAAAGGCTAAATAATATATTGCATTTATGAGTGATCTTGCCAACGAGTATAACAATCAGGGTCTGAAATTTTATCAACAGGGAGATTTCCAGTCAGCTCTAGAAAATCTAGATAAGTCTTTAGCTCAGGATTCTACCAACGCATTAGCATACTACAATCGAGGCTTGGTCTGTAGTAACTTAGGACAATACCAAAAGGCCATTGAAGACTACAAACAAGCAATAAAATATTCGCCCAAATATGCTAAGGCTTATAACAATCTTGGTTTACTTATTCAATCTCAATTAAAAGAGCATCAAAGCGCAGTAGAATACTTCAACCAAGCTCTAGCAATCAATCCTGATTTAGCCGAAGCCTATCACAACCGGGCAATTAGCTACGCTTATTTTGGTCAAACGCAAAGAGCTATAGAAGATTACCAAAAAGCAATATCCTTAAAGCCAAATTTAAAGCAAAGCCATGTCAATCTTGCTAATCTTCAGGCTCAAATAGGCCAATATACAAAAGCTATAGAATACTACAAGCAAGCCATAGAGATTGATGAGAACTATCCTCTTGCCTATCTCAATAGAGCCAACTGCTATAGTCATAACCAACAATACGATTTAGCTATAGATGACTATAACAAAGCCATTTCTTTAGAGCCAAAAGAGATCAAATATCTCAATCAACGTGGCAACTTATATTACAAACTAGAACAATATGAACAAGCAGTAGAAGATTATAATCAAGTCCTGTTGTTAGATTCTGAAAATTTCTCAGCCTACTACAATAGAGCCAATGCCCGCTTTGAGTTAAAAAATTATGTTCAAGCCGTTGAAGATTATACTCAAGCATTAGAACTTAAACCAAATTCAGCCAAAGCCTACAATAATCGAGCCAATATCTATGCTGAGCTAAAAGATCTTCGCCGAAGCATCAGTGACTATCAAGCAGCGATCAAACTAAATAATAAATACACAACTGCATATTTCAACTGTGCCAATGCTCTTTATCAATTGGGACAATTTTCCAAAGCAATAAAGTATTACGATCAAGCAATTAAACTAGACCCTCAAGATAGCCAAGCTTACAATAATAGGGGACTAGCCTACCTCAATTTAGGGCAGCAAGAGGCTGCTAAACAAGATCTCCAAAAAGCAACTAGTTTAGAAAATCCCAGTTAATTAGAAACTGGCCATAAGTAAACCAGTCCTGCTGGTTCAAGACGATAGGTTTTAACCTGATAAGAGCGATCAATGCGTTCTGGCTCACTTACAATTTCTGTGGCTAATTCTTCTACTCGTTTTTCCCAATGGCGCCTATCAGCCTCGATTTGTCTGAGTTCATCTTGGTTAAATAGGTTGATTTGAAAGTTTTTATAATCCTGAATTTGCTTGAGTATGCGAGCTCTTTGCTCTTCTAGAAGTTGTCGCATTTGCTGGCTTTCTTTTTGGCCGCGTTGGCTTAGTTTCTTTGTAGCTCTTTCCA
Source organism: uncultured cyanobacterium (assembly GCA_903887375.1). GTDB lineage: Bacteria > Cyanobacteriota > Cyanobacteriia > Cyanobacteriales > Microcystaceae > CAISPN01. The sequence continues at coordinate 23,284 of CAISPN010000033.1, read as the reverse complement.
TCAAGATTTGGGACCTATTATCAAGATGAGGTTTGAGCTCTTCTATATCTCTATGGGCCATCAGTTTGAACTTCTCCTCTAATTGCACACTGACTTGGCGTAGTCTTGGAGTAGCTAGTGAGATTTCTAGTTCTTTGAGCACATCTTTTTTATCTTCCTCACCCAGAGGACGAAGCTTACTATTTCCTCTAGTTTCTGGCTCTAACCAATGAACCGCTACAGCTACAATTTCATCGTGTAATCTGGTTCCACCTTCACCAAATAGAGAAAGCCGCCCTAGTATTATTGCCTTAGGAATAGGATCATCACTCAGACAAACACAAGAACGGGCCAGTTCATGATTTATATAGCCTTGGGAGAGAAGGCGAGATAGCAGCCTTTGCACTAAACGATGTTCAAGGTGAAGATGAACCACTTCACCATCTAGACTACCAGGATCGCGAAAGACCACAGGACGAATCTGACTAGTTTGTCGCCAGTCCCAAACAGTTTCATTTTTAGTACGCGGCACTCTCAAACTATCAAGCGTATCAGCCCATTTGGCATCTAGTTCACCAATCGACCATTTTGCTCTTTCGATGTCTTTGAGCGCTTCAGTGGGATTAAGTGGTTGCAAGGGATCAAACCCTACAATTTCCAAGGCAGCCGAAAGCGTATCGCGAAAATGAATATCACTCAAACCTAACCATTTTCTGGCATTGCTGAGCATATCTTCAAGTTCATTTTGCTGTTTAATAAGACTTTCTCGGCGGATACGGATCGATTCTAGTTCTTTATCAATAGTAGTATTGCTATATTCCATAGCTTTAGCCAGATTGGCTTCCTCATTAGCCTTAATTCCGCCATCTAATAACTTTTCGACATTTTTTTCGATTACCGGAGCTAGTGAGCCAAGTTCTTGCAAAATAGTAGCAGTCTTTTTCACCAAGACATCTAGTACACGATCTTCGGGCCTTTGGGGTAAGTAAAAGTAATGGCAACGCACTACGCTGTAGCGCTGTAATTTACGATCAATCCTCCCGTTACGCTGCTCCATTCTACTTGGATTCCAAGGAATATCAAAGTGAAATAGATCAGCGCAATAGTTTTGTAGATTGACTCCTTCTCTGGCAGCATCGGTAGCAATCAAGATCCGCAGTCGACAGCTATTAGGATCAGCATTAAAAGCTGCTTTGATCTGTTCTCTTTTTTCCTCACCCATCCCACCAGTAAAGGTATCTATGCGATCTGGCTCTTCGGGAAATGCATATCTGAGTTGGTTTTCTAAATAGCGTTTGGTATCAGCATATTCAGTAAAGATAACCACCCTTCGCTCATTCCAGATTCCCCCGGGCTTTAGCTCCTCTTCAATCCATTGAATCAATCGCTTGGTTCTGCTATCTGTGAGATAGCGATTAGCTTGGGCGATTTTATCCATTTGCTCGAGCAGATCTAGTTCTTCTGGGCAAAGTAATTCATCCCCAAGTTGACTAGCGCTATTTATTTGTTCATTTTCTTCTATTTCAATATCAGCTTCAGACAGTTCGGCTCTTTCATCATCCCAGCTCAGTGGTTCTTTAAGCAGAGTTAGATCATCCAGCTTCAAAAATTTATTTTTAGCTTTACTCTCTAGGGATTTACGATGTACAGTTAAAGTTCGAGCAAAAGCCTCAGTTGAAGAGAGCAATCGTTTTTGTAAAGAGGTCAGCACCAACATAGCTGCAGCTTGGGTTCTTTTATTACTCTGCTTTAACCTTTCTTCTCTACTAGTACGGTATTGCTGCAATAGACGGGCTAACTTTAACTCAGCTGCTTCAAAATCTAGATCATCAATAACTAGAGAGATTATTTCCCGTTTAGGAAAATCAGAATCTCCAATTTCGCGCAAATCTTGTTTGAGCCTACGTACCATCACCGCATCTAGCAATTTAGGATCATTGATCGGCACTCCACGACAAAATCTTTGAGGATCTAACATTTCTAATAGGGCTGCAAAACTATTAGAATGTCCATTGTGTGGGGTAGCAGAAAGAAACAACTTGTGCTCAAATAGCGGTGAGATTGCTCTTATAACTTTAGTTAATTGTGAATCGATGGCATATCTTGAACTAGAAGCTGGAGCAGCATTATGCGCTTCATCCAAGATCAACATAGATCCATTGCCATTTCCCAGCCATTGACGTAGGGGAGCAGCATAGTACTCATCTCGCAAAAGAGAATGAGAAATAATAAAGCGCGAAAATGTAGTCCAAGGATTGATCCGAAAACCCCTTTCTCGTCTTCGATCTGCAACATATTGGCGATCAAATACTTTAAAAAGTAGACCAAAACGGTTTTCCATCTCCTCTTGCCATTGGCGCATCACTGAAGGGGGACAGGCTATTACTATGCGCTTGATTTTCTGGCGCATTAACAACTCCCGCATCACCAAGCCGGCTTCGATTGTTTTGCCTAATCCCACATCATCTGCAATAAAAAGAGATACTCTTGGCTGCTGGAGAGCCTTGCGCAGTGGTTCTAGCTGATAGGCTTTGATTTCAATTCCTGCTCGATAAGGGGCTTGAAAAAGTTTGGGATCTGTAGAAGTGACAAGGTTCCACTTGAGGCTATGTAAATAAGCGCTGAAATAATAGGAGCAATCAAAACCCTTTTTGGCTACCAATTCCCAAGATCTAGATTTATCAAAAATTTTAGTATTGACTTCTGTTTCCCAAAAAATATCCAAAGGCTGTCCTTGAGCATCATCATCAACGCAAGATAGCCTAACCAATGTGCCAAGGCCTGCTGGGCTTACTTCTTCTACAAGATACTGGCGCGAGCGAACAAGTACTATCTGTCCTGTCTCTGGTTTCATAGTTAATAGCGTACAAGTAGTCTAGATTTATTTTCGCACTAGAACTACAAAAATACTCAATTTTACTGATTTGCTTAAAAAAAAGCCAAAAACCCTGCTTTTACCCAGGGTTACTTTAGATTAATTGAAAAAGTTAAAACTTAGTGACAAGCTAGAACAGAAATATTGTAAACATTATTTACAGGACCATTGATATCAAAATTTACCTGATAGGGTTGTTTAGCAACGGGAGATTGTACTTGTAACTTATAGAGTTGAACTCTGTTGAAATAGGCTGTTTTGGAGAAAACTGTAGCATGATTGCCGGTATTATATTTGAGGTTGACGGCCACGGTATATTTGGCGTTGTTTTCAGGAATCATGCGAGCTATATAATATCTAAAGCTCTTGCCAGTTGGTACGGCAAAGTCAGTATTTTGATCGCCAAATTTAATGGTTTTGCGCAAAACAGTATCTCCAGTAGAGATTTCATGCAGGGCGCGGCAATTAGAAGGCGTTGCAGGAAACCCTATTTCAGGTCTAGAACTGGCAATTTGAGAAGAGCTAGCTAATAGGGCTACCGAAACTGCTGCGGCACTAAAGCAAAATTTGGAGATATTCATCTTTGTAAATAAATTAAGGTTATAAACAATAGAATTCTACACTAAGCCAGAGGAGTATTTCTGCAATCATTATTAAATATTTCAGTCAAATAGCTAGCTCAGCGCGTAAAAAGTCAATAAATTGTCTAGCAGTTCGGCCAGAGCGGCCATTATGTCTAGTAGCCCATTGCAATGCCTTAAATTCTAGGATTTCACTATCTAGATTATCGATCCCAGACTGCCTAGCAAGATGATTGACCATTGCCAGATAATTATCTTGATCTGCTGGTTCAAAAGTCAAAGTCAAGCCAAAGCGATCACTAAAGGAGAGTTTTTCTTCTACCGTATCCCAGCAATGTACTTCTTCTTGTGAGGCTCTGCTGGGACGATCTGCAAAATTCTCCTTGATCAAATGTCTTCTGTTGGAAGTTGCATAGATCACTACATTTTGAGGTTTGGCTACTAAGCCACCTTCTAAGACTACCTTAAGAGACTTAAAGGCATCTGTATCTTCTTCAAAAGAAAGATCATCTACAAAAATAATAAATTTTTGTAGTTTTTCGGCAAGTTGTTCCAAAATTGTGGGTAGATCTTCAAGTTCACTTTTTGCTACTTCAATCAAACGTAGCCCTCTATGACCATATTGATGAATCAAGCTTTTAACTAAAGAGGATTTACCGGTACCTCTACTGCCATAGAGCAAAATTGAAAGTGCTCTTTGACCAGCTAGAAGAAATTCAGTATTTTTAAGGAGGGTTTCTTTTTGCCATTGGTAACCGACAAGATCTTCCAATTTAATAGGATCAATTTGAAAAACTGGATCTAGCTTACCCTTGTGATATCGAAAAGCTTGATACTTGGCATAGATTCCCACTCCCTTTTGCCGGTAATGTTGAGCAAGCTGCTCTAAATGCTGAGCCCATTTACTCGATTGAGCAAGCCAAGTCTTGTAAGGGGTTTCCATCTGCCAGGCGATGGGAGTATGGGGAAGTTGAACAGCAATTTGCACCCATTGAGCAATTTTTTCTGGTCCACAATTGTAGAGATTTTCCAAAATTTTTAGATCATTTTTGACAGATTCTAATAGAGCTGGGGTTAACTGCTCTATGGTTTTGGTTTTCTCTGCTAGTTTGCTAAAGGGATTCTCGTTGATTAGTATCTGATTGGTTAAATAGTTGCCCCAACTTTCCCCATTTCCAGCTAGTTGTTTAAACCAATTGCCATAAGCTTGCAAACAGTCAAAAGCTATACTCTGTCTAGGCTGACTATGCGACTCATCTTGGTGCAAAGTATACAGCAGATTTAAGAAAGCCTGTCCAATTGGATTGTCAAAAACTGATTGGTACAACAATAGGGATGTTACCTGAGAGTAGAGCATCCTACTGGAGTTAATTGGTGGATAATCGATCATTTAGTGAAAAAGATTAAGATTGCCGCGATAAATATTGGGTAGCTCTTTTACTAGCTTAGCACCCTTAGGTGGTATGTATTTAAAAGATTGATTGATTTCAATAGGACTTGATATTTTTTCGGTGATTTTCATTTGAATCTCTGAAGATTCTAATCTAAATTGTAGTTGAGTGATTGAGTTTTGTGAGCTATCTATCCAAATTTGAAAAAATGGTTCTTTATCTTTTATTTGATATTTATAAACGGTGTATTTGCGTCCTTCAACTATATCAATTTCCTGAGAAAAATTGGGAGCATTACTTGACTCCAATAAAATTTTAATGATAGCAAATTTAGCCTGTTTAAATTCAGGTATAGATAGAAAGAAAAAATTATATAACCCTGTAAAAATCAACTTATCACCCGAGATGAATTCATCATAGCTAAAAAAAGTATACTGTTGTAAATCAGGCCTATATGCCCAGATCTTCTCTCCATCACCGATGATGTGCAATTGACTCAAAATATTTCCATCTTGAGCAACTTCAATTTCAGAATCAAATAATTTAGATGATTTTATAGTATTCTGGCTAATTAGATCAATTTTACTTGCTTTATTATTAGTATTATTAAAAATAATAAAATTAGTTACACTCTTGTATGGTTTTTCTAACTTAAATTTTTCAATAGTATTGTCAATAACCTTACTCAGAAGAACTAGATCCAATGACTTATTTGCAAGAAATTGATCATAATATTTTCTAGCTTCAAGTTCTTTATTTTGTAGAAAAAAAATAATTCCTCTATCTAGGGAAATCAGATTGTCTTTGGGATTGAGAACAAAAGCTTGATTAAGAGCAGTTGTAGCTTCCGGGTAAAGTTGCGATGCTGCTAGAGCTTCTCCTTTTTTGCGCCAGTTAATAGCTGAACTTTTATTGAGAGTTATAGCTTGGTCATAGGCTTGGGCTGCTTGCAGATAGTTTTCCATACTATAGAAAGCATCGCCTTTATATAGCCAGAGCTTCTCTTGTTTGGGATCAAGCTTGATTGCTTGCTCGCAGGCTACAAGGGCTGCTTTGCCAGTTAAGCGAGAGCAAAGTATGATCCATTCTTCTAAAGTAAACTTACTAGTAGAATCAGCCCTTATCACCTGAGCAGATGCTACAAAGGGCAGAAGCGATAGTAAGATAATTAGTATTTTTTTCATGGGTAATTATTTGTTATCTTTCCAGTTTAGTAACCCAATTTGCTCAATAGAGATTTTTGAGTTAGCCATGCCCTAATGATAGAATCAAAGATTGATCTTGATATTAAAGTAAATAAGACCGAAAGACTGTGCGTAAAATTATTATTGCGGGTAATTGGAAAATGTATAAGACTCAGGCCCAATCGCTTGAGTTTTTACAGGTGTTTAAGTCCAAAATTGATGAGGCAGAAGGCAACAGAGAAATAGTACTATGTGTACCATTTACCACATTGGGACTGCTCTCGAAAACTCTCCATGGTGGAATCATCCGCCTCGGCGCGCAAAATATCCATTGGGAAGATGAAGGTGCCTACACCGGTGAAATCTCTGGACCTATGCTCAAAGAGATTGGAGTAAATTATGTGATTGTTGGACATAGTGAACGTAGGCAGTACTTTGGAGAGAGCGATCAAACCGTCAATATGCGTCTACGGGCCGCTCAAAAATTTGGTTTGGTTCCCATTCTCTGCGTGGGAGAGAGCAAACAGCAAAGAGATGCTGGGCAAACTGAAGAATTGATCATCAATCAACTTAAATTAGCTCTACCTGGAGTAGATCAAAGTCGTTTGGTGATTGCCTATGAACCAATTTGGGCTATAGGTACTGGTGAAACTTGTGCAGCCTCAGAAGCCAATCGAGTGATCAAGCTAATTCGCTCTGGGCTTTCTAATCCCGAGGTCCCAATCCAATATGGTGGATCTGTTAAACCTGATAACATCGATGAAATCATGCAACAGAGTGAAATTGACGGGGCTTTAGTTGGTGGAGCAAGTTTAGATCCAGTTAGTTTTGCCCGGATTGTCAATTATCTTGCTTAAAGTTAGAAATCACAACTTTAATTGGGGAGAGAAGACCTATTTGATGGGTATTCTCAATATCACTCCAGATAGCTTCAGTGATGGTGGAAAATTTAATAATCCCAATGCAGCTCTCAAACAAGCTCAAGCAATGATCTCTGCAGGGGTAGATATCATTGATATTGGTGGACAATCAACCAGACCAGGAGCTGTGACGATCTCCATAGAAGAAGAGCTATCGAGAGTGATCCCCATAGTTGAACTGTTGCGCTCTTGTTGGGATATTCCTATTTCGGTAGATACGACCAGATCTGCTGTAGCTCAAGTGGCATTAGAAGCTGGCGCAGATCTAATCAACGACATCTCTGCTGGTACTTATGATCCCAAAATGTTTTCTCTATTAGCTAGTTATCAAACGCCTGTAATTTTGATGCATATTCGAGGCAATCCCCAAAATATGCAACAACTTACTCATTATGGAGATCTAATTAGTGAAATTAATTCTTTCATGCTCAGACAAGTTGATAAGGCAATAGACAACGGCATTGCTAAAGAGAAATTAATTTTAGATCCTGGTATAGGTTTTGCCAAAAATTATGCGCAAAACATCCAGATCATCAGAGAGCTCAAAAGCTTTACTAATTTGGGATATCCACTATTGGTAGGTCTCTCACGCAAAGCTTTTATTGGGCAGATTTTAGAAGTTCAAGATCCCCAACAGAGAGACTGGGGAACAGCCGCGGCCTGTAGCTGCGCTATTGCCAATGGGGCAGATATTTTACGCGTTCATAATGTATCTGCCATCAGAGATGTAATAAAAGTCTCTGATGTTATTTACCGAAAAAATTCAACAGACATCTTGCCTTAGACCGAACGTATGTTATATAGTAATGATATCTTCAAATACGATATAGTATGACTGAAAATATGTGGTTATTAGGGTTTTTGACGATAGGGATTATTGTATTAAGTCTTCTCCATGCTGAAAAAGGTGAAGATAGCGTAAGTTTTGTCAATGATGATTGGCTGCGGATGCGTATGTCCGCCTTAAACATTGCCAACTGGCAGCAATTGAGGAAACAATCTGGTTTAGAAGCTGCAAGTTTAAGGCATATCCGTCGTGGGGAAATACAGAAAATTAACTTGCCTGAAATCGACAAATTAGCCCATCTTCTCAACTATCAACCAGAAGAATTTTTGAAAAAGCTAAGCGCTATAGCTCCCATCAATCTCAATATTGAAGATCTAACAATTCTGCGCAAAGAATGCGAAAGACTAAAAAATCAGCTAGAGCAACAAAGAGAACTGCTCACCCAGGAAATCCAAGAATCTTTCTTTGGCGAATTACAAACTCTCTTAACTAACTATCCCAGCCTGCGCAAAATGGTAGAAAACAAGTCTGATCTTTCAGCTCGTAATATAATAGCGCTTCTGACTCCTCTAGATAATCTGCTGCGCAGTTGGCATTATGAACCGATTGGGAGGGTATGGGAGCAGGTAGAATATGACCCTGAGCTACACCAAATTGACTCTGGTGAGATTGAGCTAGGCGAAAAAGTCTATATTCGGTTTGTTGGATATCGTGAAAGTGATCGAGTTATCTGTCCAGCTAGGGTGAGTCGTAATTTACCAGCAGGAATAAACTGAGCCAAAGAATCAATCATTTATCAGTAATTTTGCTCTGATTAAGCGTTTTCTGTTTTTGTTTAGTGACCTCGGCCAATATTTTGAGAGCATCAGCTATACGATAGCTTGCTTCTTTGTCATGGAGAGGATCTAGCTTTTCGAGCCAAAAATTGATCTCCTTAATTGTCCATTCAATCTGATCAATCTCTTGCTTAATTTGTTGCTCACTCAGTTCAATTTTCATGATGGAATTTATATTTTAATAGGCTCCCTGCGGGAATATAACTACTCTGATTGTCTCAATCAAAATAGTCAGATCTAAATTTAAAGACCAATTGTCTATATAGTATAAATCCAGCTTGGCTACGTCATTAAAGTCTCTACTGAGATCAGATCGGCCTGAAATTTGCCATAATCCCGTAATTCCCGGCAGAACTTGGTGTCGCAGATGATGCCATTGCCCAAAACGCTCTACATCTCTAATAGGCAAAGGGCGCGGCCCAACTAGACTCATTTGTCCAGTTAAAACATTAAACAGTTGGGGAAGCTCATCTAGGCTAAATTTTCGTAAAAAATGCCCAATTGGGATAATACGAGGATCGTGTTTAAGTTTAAACATTACACCATCAATATTTTGATTATTTTGCTCTAGTTGTTGCTGGAGAGATTGAGCATTTCTAACCATCGTGCGAAATTTCCACATTTTAAAAACCTTGCCATGTAGACCTACTCTCTCTTGAGAAAAGAAAATAGGGCCAGGTGAGGATAGCTTAATGGCTAAAGATACCAAGATAAATAAGGGCATTAACAGCAACAAAAGAACTAAAGAGCTAATAATATCCAGCCAGCGTTTAACTCGGTAGTCCCAACCAGTTAAAAAATAATGTTCTACCCGCAAAGTTGGTATGCCGGCAAATATTTCAGGAATCCCTCGGCGATAGAGCATTTCTCGACTTGAAGGCAGAAGGCGCAAGATTATGCCCACTCTCCTTAAGGACCAATAAAGAGCTGAAGCTAATTCAATATTGGGTAAATTTTCTAACAAGACCTCTTGAGCTTTTGAATCTATTATTGCCCGAAGGGTCTCTTGGCTAGTAGCCATATCAGCCAAAGCCGATCCCACCACATAGTAATGTGTACGCTCTTCTAGTATTGCACTTAGCCTTGCAGGGGAACCAATTACAAATACCAAAACCCTAGGCATTGGCCAAATGCCCCGATAGCTCAAAAATAACCCCAATAAGATGCGGTAACCCATCACAGTTAGCAAGCTAGCCAACCAGGAAGCAAAAAAAAGTGAACGAGGCGGCGCTAATTTAGGATCATAAAAATAAATTAAAAGTAAGGCTAGCAGATAAACCAGACTGATTAATTTGGCAGTTTGGATATAATTTTGACTATGGTTAGTTGAACCGCTATAAAGCCCTTTGGAGCCAAAGCTAATAATAATTACCAAGCTGAAAATCCAAAAAAAGCTAGGAAGACCAAACCACACCCACCAAATAAGAGCCTCAGGAACAGGCGAATAAAAGTGGTTGAGATAGCGAGCAAATGTCCAAGCATTTGCCAATGCTAAAATATCACTAAATAACAGCAGCAAAAACTTATATCTATTCCACTTAGAAAAATAGATAATAGGAAATTGGCCAGAAGCTCTTATATCTTGGTTAAGAGACTCTTTCTTTTTACGATTGGTGAGCGATATCCATTTAAAATTCACTCTCTAAAAGAACATCAACGATTTGAGATGTTTGACCTGCAATTTTATGACATTGTTTCCACTAGAGTCTAGACCAATTTTGCAAACGCAGATCCATATCACCAATTACAATAATGCCTGTGACTATATCTTACATTGGCTGAGTATAAATAAGTACGGATATATAGTAGCAGCCAACGTGCATGTAGTGATGAGCGGTTACTGGAGTGCTGATTATCAAAAAATTTTAGATCAAGCTTTATTAGTTACTCCTGATGGTATGCCGCTGGTTTGGGGATTACGTATCTTGGGTATCCAAAAACAAACTAGAGTTTATGGTCCGGATCTGATGTTAGCCTGTTGTCAAAGATGTGAGCTCATGGGCATCCCTATCTTTCTCTATGGTAGTACTATATCCACATTGGATAAACTTCAAAAGAACCTAATCAGTACCTTCCCTAAGCTAATCGTAGCCGGAATGCTATCACCACCTTTTCACCCACTCTCAGCACAAGAGGAAGATCTCTTATGTCAAAAAATTATCGCCTCGGGTGCTAAGATAGTGTTTGTCGGGCTGGGTTGTCCCAAGCAAGAGCAATGGATGTCAAGACAGCAGGGTAAACTAGATGCCATCTTACTTGGAGTAGGCGCCGCCTTTAGGTTTCACGCGCACGAAGTCACCCAAGCGCCTCGCTGGGTAATGAGTTTGGGCTTGGAGTGGTTTTATCGTTTTTTGATGGAACCGCGCAGATTGTGGAAACGCTATCTAATCAATAACCCTGCTTTTTTACTGCTTTTTACTAAGCAGTTATTAGTGAGAAAATTTTTGCCTTGGCGGAGCTAAATTCGGTAAAATATTCAATTTACATACTATTTGCTGATATCTTAATCCCAATTACCGATTATTTGTTTTAAAAATCTTGTTTATGAAGAACAAAATCATTCGCACTGCAGCAACACTAGGTTTAATAGGTGGGATCACATTATCTATGTGGTCAAGCTTGGCAGGGGCCGGTCTAGCCCTACCAATGGACAAGATCTTAAAAACTCTGCAGCCAGTTCCAGTCTTTACTTTAGTAGATGACCAAGGCGTACCTTTAATAGCCATCGATCAGAAAAATAAAGACAAAAAAATAACTGGAATTTTTATCAGTGAAAGTGATGCCAACAAGTTTTTTGAACAACTACAAAAACAGAATCCAGATATAGCCAAGAAGGTAAATGTTCGTCTGGTATCTTTAGGCGATATCTATAAAGTTGCCCAAGAGTATGAAAATAAGCCTGATGGACTAACTTTTTCCTATGTCCCTAACATCAAGGAAGTTGATCAAGCCAAAAAAATTATCACCGCCAATGGACAACAATATAGCGGCGGAGTACCTTTATTTGTAGCAAGAGGTGGTAAAGACCAAGGCTATTTGACAATCCAGGAAAATAACCAAGTTGCAATTCCCTTCTTTTTTGACTACTCTGAGTTACAAAATATGCTCGAGCGCTTCAAGAAAGAAAAACCTGATCTAGCCGGCAGCGTCAAGGTAGAAGTTGTTCTTCTTGAGACAATCATGCAAACCATGAAACAGAGCAATGATGATAACCTCAGTAAAATAATCCTTGTTCCTTCACGCGAATCGATTAAAGCAGTCCAAACCTCACAGGGAAAGACAACCTCACCTGCTAATACCAAATCGCCTGCTAATAATTTGAAATAGAGGTAGAATCACAACCTCAGTAACATCTATTTTTTTATCATGATCAATCAATTAGTTCAATCTGCAGCAAAATTAAGTTTAATCAGTGGTGTAACTTTACTATCCTCACTGACTCCAGTAACAAAAACCTTAGCTCTTTCAACTGAAGAAGTAGTTAAAACTTTGAAAATACCGGTTTTTGTTGTTGCTGATGAGAAAGGAAAGCCCTTGGTTGGTCAATTCAACACCAAGGATAAAAAGGATAAAAAAGCTTTCATCTATGTATTCATTAATCGCAATGATGCCAAAACTTTTTACAACAACCTAAAGAAAAAAAGCCCAGATGTTATCAAAAATAGCCAGGTAGTAATGCAACCACTAGGTTCAGTCTACCAAACTGAACTTTCACAATCTGGCAAACCTAATTCCATTTTGTTTTTGTACATACCCGAAAAACAACAAGTTGAACAGGCTAAAAAAGTAAGCAAAGATGCTGGACATCCTTACAAAGGAGGTGTCCCTCTATTTGTACTTACAAGTGTAAAAAACAAGGGTTATCTAACAATTAAACAAAAAGACCATGAGGTTATTCCTCTTTTTCTGACCTATGACAAGATGAAAGAACTCTTAAGTAAAGTTAAAAAGGAAAAACCAGAACTAGCTGGGGATCTCAAATCTGATGTGATTCCTTTAGAAGGGTTCATGGCTAAGCTCAAAAATAGCAACGATCCCAATCTAACCAAATTCATTCTGGTTCCCTCTGAGGACTCTATTAGGGCTGTACGTGAAGCAGAGGCAAAATTCAAAGGCGCACCAAAATAAAGTTACAGGAGAAGCCATTTGGCAATGGCGCCATTTGGCCATCTTGGATGCTAAGCAGTTTGGTATTTCCTCTAGAGAAGTTGATTGGTTGCTGATGGAGGTTGCAGGTTTAGACGCTCTAGCTTTGCATTTAGGTTCCTACCGTCAGCTTGACCAAATCCCCTTAAAACGTCCACTTGAGCAATTAACCCAACTCTGGCAAGAACATCTATATGCTTTATTGCCGTTACAATACGTGGCAGGTTCACTTCCTTGGCGAGATTTAACAGTTCAAGTCAATCCTTCAGTACTAATTCCCAGACCAGAAACAGAGTTTTTAATTGACCTAATTGAGATTCTCATTCAAAAACAGCCCGATTTAGCCCAAGGAATTTGGGTAGATTTAGGTACAGGCAGTGGAGCAATCGCCATTGCTCTAGCCCGTCTTTTACAAAATGCTCAGATTTTTGCCAGCGATATTTCTGAAGCTGCCATACAACTGGCAAACCAGAATATTACAGCTTACAATCTTACTAACAGAATCACTCTATTGCAGGGATCTTGGTGGGATCCATTTACCACTAGAGAAATAACTGGCATGCTCTCTAATCCTCCCTATATCCCAACTCAAATGATAGAAGAGCTGGAAATTCAAGTCAAAAATCATGAACCTCACCTGGCTCTAGATGGAGGGCAAGATGGTTTGAGAGATATTCGCTATTTGATTGAAAGTGCCCCTATTTATCTTTGTTCAGGGGGAGTTTGGTTAATTGAGTTGATGATTAATCAATCTAGAATAGTTGCTGAGTTATTAGAAAAACAGGGAAGCTATGAAAACATTGAGATTTATCAAGATTTTAATGGCATTGAACGCTACGTACTAGCTAGGCGCAGGTAAGGTAAAAATGGCACTTGTCAGTGAAATAGAATTAATCCAAAAAGCAAAACAAGGCGAGGTTATCTCCTTCCCAACAGATACTGTAGCTGCTTTAGCAGCTCAACCTGATTTTTCTGGAGCAATTTACCAGATCAAGCGCCGCTCATTGGATAAACCGTTAATTTTGTTAGCTTCTAAGTTTGTGGATTTTGAGTCCTATATTGCTGGAACTGCCGAAGAAAGAATAATTTGGCAAAATATGGCCAGTTTATATTGGCCGGGCCCCCTAACTTTGATTTTGCCAGCATCTGAACAACTGCCTAGCTCAATTAAAGCTCCAACAATTGGCTTAAGAGTTCCTAATCACCCTGCTGCTTTGAATATCCTCTCTCAGAGTGGGCCTTTGGCTACAACCAGCGCCAATCTCTCAGGAGAACCTCCTCTTTCTACAATGAGAGAAGTTGCCGAGAATTTTCCTTCTGTTTTTGTTTTAGAGCAAGATTTTTCTCTAGCTACAGGAGTACCTTCTACTATTATTAAGTGGATAGGAGCAACTAGACAATGGCAGGTGTTGCGCCAAGGTTTGCTAGATATAATTAATAAATGAGCGAGATTGATCAATTAAAAAATGAACTCCAGCAGATTCAGCTAGCCTATGCTCTACAGCGTCAGATTAGCCATTTTAAAGGCGGGTTTTTAGCCAGAATTTCGCATGAGCTGAGATCTCCTTTGAGTCAATTAACCTCTTTACATCAGCTCATTCTCAATGACCTTTGTGAAAATCCTCAAGAAGAAAGAGAGTTCATCAAACAGGCTCATGGTTGTGCCAATAATCTTTTGCATATTCTCGATGAGATGATCACTATCTCCAAAATAGATTATGGCCATATTGAGCCTAAATTGGAAGTTATCTCTAGTAAACAAGTCATTCTAGAGTTAGTATCGATCACCTATCGCTTAGCTGAAAATAAAAAAATCTCTCTCAATCTGAGCCTTCCCCAAGAAGATCTTTTCTTAGAAACTGATCAACAAAAAAGCTTACAGGCTTTATTGATTTTGCTGGAAACTTTACTAGAAGAAATTACAGCAGGTAGTTTAGAGATTATTTTAAGCAAAGATAAAACTAGTAAATTCGCCTCAATTTCTTTCCTCTGTGAGCAACTAGAAAAATTTCTATTTGATCCTATAGATTTATTGACCAGTCCTGATAGTCCAAAAGTAGATAAAAATGGAAGTTTTCGCCTATCTCCTAGCACAAAATTTGTAATGGCTCAGACCTTGCTAGAATCTATAAAAGGTAGCTTTGGTGTGCTCGATGGAGGTCTATATTGTCTGCTTCCTCTACATCTTTCTTCTTAATCTGAAATTTTGTGGCGAACCATAGTAGTAGTCTGGTTCTCTACAAAACCCATACGCTGATAAAACTTCTGCTGATAAGTGGTCATTAAATAAATTCTTTCTACTTTAGCAAGCAAAGGATGGCTGAGCATTATTTTGATCAATTCAGCCCCCAACCCTCTTCCTTGATAATCTTGATGGATCACCACATCCCAGATGGTAGCTCTATATATCCCATCAGAATTTGCTCGGGCAAAACCAATTAATTTTCCCCCATCCCAAACAGTGAGCACGGGATTACTATTGCTAATGACAGTTTCCAAATCCTTTATAGTACGATTTTGAGCCCAAAAGGCGCTCAGGTTAAACAATTCCTGCAGCTGCTCAAAATTTACTTTTGCCTTATCGATGCAAAATTCTATGTTCTGTTGGGACACAATTAATGCCGTTACGCAAATATAGGTTAAGTATAGGTTACATGTTGATCTAGATTCTAGATTGATGTCAGGCTTTAACGACAAACTCGCTCTTTTATCGCTCTAAAAAATTAAGATTCTATAACTGATGAAGATAGTTAAAATGAGTATTATCACCCCAAGATAAAATTGGGGTGTCGAAGGCATAATTTAAAGAGGATTTTTATGATTGGAGTTGTTTTAAGCATTTTAGCCACTGCTCTTTCTCTACTGGTAGTGGATATCATTTTTCCGGGCGTAGATTTAGCAAACTTTCCAGTAGCAATGTTGGCAGGAGCGGTGATTGGACTTCTTAATGGTCTGGTTAAGCCGATTCTTACTTTGTTATCTCTACCTTTGACTATCTTAACTCTTGGTGGATTTTTACTGGTTGTCAATGGTTTTTGTTTTTGGTTAGCCTCAGTATTAGTGCCGGGCTTTGTTGTCAAAGGGCTTCTGGCTTTTCTTGCCGCTCCTGTGGTACTTGCCCTAGTAAATAGTTTTATCAACAAATACCTTGCCGAAACAATCACCACCAAATTTCTATCTTCCAAAGATGCCCCCCCTGAGCTAAAGTAGTTCATCTAGGTTAGTTTGCATGTAAACAATATCAGGTAGCGCTCTTCTGCCTGATATTAGTATTGGGCCATGCTAAGATAATAACCTTGGATGATTTCGGGATGTAGCGCAGCTTGGTAGCGCACTTCGTTCGGGACGAAGGGGTCGCAGGTTCGAATCCTGTCATCCCGATAGAATTAAAACATACATACTTCTCAGGGCATCTTGAGCACGAGTAATCCTGATTCAGGGAAATGAGCTTTAAAGCTACCAGCATCAGCCAAGATAGCCACTAAATGAAGCTCGGTATCAGGATGAATATGGAGATCAGACCAAGGTACAGCTATCTCCAAACATTTATCTAAGACTGCTTTGGAATTAGTAGCGCAGCAATTCCAGCTATAACCTTGATGAGCCTGTTTCATTTCAATTGATTGGCTTGCCAAATCGATAGCAAGGTGATGATGATAATGATGATTGAGGGGAGGATCCCCCGGGACTGCTTTAAGAGAAATTGGACTATTGAGATTGGCAATATCAGGATAGTACCAAAAAATATGTAATTCTTCAGGCAAATGTGACCCAACTTGAAAATCAATCCGCAAAAAGAAACTCAGATGATTATAGCCATAGAACAGCCTTTGTACTAAGCTATTGCGATGCATTGTTCCTCTAGAGCCTCCAATTTCAATGCAGCCAGCTTTATCCCAAATCTGCTCATCAGCAGAACCATCTATATTGGGATTGATCATCTCAAGAGGTTGTTGATGTCCTCTAGATCCCAAATGCAGCTCAATTGGCAGATAGAGATTTTCTGGAACCGGTTCACCCAATGCCTCATAGAGAGTGATCAAATTCTCCCGAAAAAGCAAATCAAAAGTATCATCATTGTGCGACGAATGTCCAATTCCAAACCACCAGAACCAATCGGATCCTTCTGCTGCATAAAGAGCTTCCCAAGCTAAAGGATTGCTTTGCTCTGTAGCTTCACTATGTCGTTCTAATACTTTTCTGGCTTGGATTAACATCTGCCAGGCTTTATTTTTGGCCTGTTGACCTATCCAGGTAGTAAAAGTACCATCAATCCAAGAACCACTATGGAGATTTTGCGTAGCAATAGTAGTTTGAGGAGGAAATTTTTCTAAAAACTCAGAAACAGTTACTAATTTTAAACCTAGATGATCGCTGAATCTTTGATAGAGAGCATTGAGAAAATTCAGTCCATCTTTTTCATAAAATTCCCAACAGTTTTCTCCATCAAGAGCAATTGTTACCAACCAAGGACCACCTTGATGCTCTTGCAGAGAGAGAGCAATCTTATCTAGATGTCCAATAAGATCTGCTGCTGCCTCTTGAGCATCCATACAACCATAGCTAAAACCAATGAGATCTGAAAGTCGATGATCCCGAAAAACTATAGAAATGTTTCCCTCTTTAGTCTCTAGAAGATAAGGACGATAGAGCAAATTGGGATCATAGAGATTGCCGCTTTCATCGCGAGCAAAAAAGTGATTGAGACTGCAGCCAAGAACTGCTTCATCAGAGCAAATCCATTGAAAGCCCTCTTGGGCGATATAAGGAAGTATAGCAGGGCTGACAGATTGCTCAGAAGGCCATAGTCCCCTTGGAGCTCTGCCAAAACGATCTTTATAGATCTCTGAGGCTTTGGATAAATGAGCTTTGATATCTTCAGGCCATTGAAAAACTTGCTCTGGCAGTAGAAGATCTGGTATAGCCACTCGCGCCGACCTGCTATCTGCCAAAAGCGGCAGAATCGGATGAGTATAGGGAGAAGTAGTAATCTCCAATTGTCCTGTTTGCTGCATCAGGCGATGCTGAGGAACAATACGCTGGATAATCTCCCTTTGCTTGGCAATGATTGCGCTGCGATCTTGCAAGCTGAAATTTTGTCCTTGATTTAACCATTGAGCAATCTGTGGATCATCCCAAAAAACAGGATCTATCCAAGCTAGATTGTGCCAAGCTAGGAGATCGCCATAATCATCATCTTGCCAATGCTCCAGGCACCAAGACAGTCCTTTTTCTTGTTTTTGAAAAAATAGCTCTCTATAGCGCTGATGGGGTGAAATCAGATGCTGATAATTGGCATCAAAAAAATGATCAATTATTTCTCGCTTTTCTCTGCTGTTGAGCTTTTGGACTGGAGTAAGTGCAAGCTGTTGATAATGATCTATGGCAGTCCCATTTGCATAATCTTCAAGCTGGAGAATTAAAGAAGGAACTAGATTGACCGTCTGGTGAAGTTTTGGAAAACGTTCTAGATGCAAAATCAGATCCAAATAGTCTTTAGTACCATGCAACCTCACCCAAGGTAAGCGATATTCATGAACTCTTTGGGATTTGTAGATAGGCTGATGCTGATGCCAAATAAAGGCGATATAGAGTGGATGGGTCATTAGTTTTTCTATAAAAATTATGAATGATTTTACTGGTAATCTAATCCTGGATATATTCCTCCCCAGTAATGAGCGCCATTTCTGCTCTATGAAATTCTCTGCCTAAATAGGCAGCATGATCCAGTTTAGTGACTAAGGGGGATTCGACTTCTTCAAAAATTTTAATACAGAGTTCTTTAGCCGTTCTAGCGCTATAGAAAGTATTAACAGGCCTTTCTACCTTGCCCTTAACTGGAATTACTTCGCCCGTTTGAGGATCGAGCGCTAAGCCTTTTTCATTGATGATGTTGGTGTAATGTTTAGCACAAATAAGATTGGCTTGCCTATCTACGTAAATGATAAAATAACCTTCTGGATCTAGGGCAATAAAACGTTTAGAGAATTCATCATCTATTTTACGGATTAGGGCTTTAAGTTCTAAATTGGTCACTGTTTTTCCATCTTGTTCGCTATGATCTTAACCTGTTAGCAGATTGTGCTGACTGTCTGAAGATTAAAATACGCTAGAATAGCTTAGAGTATTTGTCAATAAAACCAAAGTAAAATCAGCTACGCATGGGAAGAGTTGTCGGTATCGACTTAGGGACTACAAATTCGGTCATCGCTGTGATGGAGGGTGGCAAGCCGCTAGTGATTCCCAATTCAGAAGGGATGAGAACAACGCCTTCAGTAGTCGGGTTTACCAAAGAGGGAGAATTAGTCGTCGGTCAAATGGCCAGAAGACAATCTCTTTTATACCCACAAAATACTTTTTATTCTGTCAAGCGCTTCATCGGTAGACGCTTTGATGAGTTGAATCCACTTTCTAAACAAGTTTCCTATGGCATTACAGAAAATGAGGAAACAAGCAGGGTAGAGATCAAATGCCCAAGACTCAAGAAAGAATTCTCACCAGAAGAAATAGCTGCAATGATTCTCAGACGTCTAGTAGAAGATGCTAGTCGTTATCTCAATGAGGATATCAGACAGGCAGTAATAACAGTTCCAGCCTATTTCAATGACTCTCAGCGTCAAGCAACCAGAGATGCCGGCAAGATTGCTGGAATTGAAGTGCTGCGTATTCTCAATGAACCTACTGCTGCAGCTCTAGCCTATGGACTAGAGCAAGAGCGTAGCCAAAAAATCCTGGTATTTGACTTAGGTGGTGGTACTTTTGATGTTTCTGTTTTAGAAATTGGCGATGGTGTGTTTGAAGTAAGAGCTACCAGTGGAGATACCCAGCTTGGTGGAAATGATTTTGACCGTAGAATTGTAGATTGGCTTGCCAATAAGTTTTTAGAAGAAGAGAAAGTAGATCTAAGAGAAGATCGTCAAGCCCTACAAAGATTGAACGAAGCCGCAGAAAGAGCCAAAATTGAACTTTCCGGAGTCAGTGTCACTGATATCAACCTACCCTACATTGCAGCAACAGAAGATGGGCCAAAACACATTGAAACCCGTTTAACTAGAGCAGAATTTGAAGAAATTTGTGGCGATTTGATTACAAGATTGCGCCGCCCGCTTAAAAGGGCGCTTTCTGATGCTGGATTGACTCCCGTTCAAATTGATGAGGTGGTTTTAGTTGGTGGGGCTACCAGAATGCCCTTTGTTAAAGATCTTGTCCGAAGTTTCATCGACAAAGAGCCCAATCAGACCGTCAACCCTGATGAAGTTGTAGCCATTGGAGCGGCTATCCAAGCTGGTATTCTTGGCGGTGAGGTCAAAGATATATTGCTACTAGATGTGACCCCTCTTTCACTCGGTTTGGAAACCATTGGTGGGGTAATGAAAAAACTCATCCCCAGAAATACGACAATCCCAGTACGTAAATCCGATATTTTTTCGACTGCTGAAAATAATCAAACCCTAGTAGAAGTTCACATTCTCCAAGGAGAAAGAGAAATGTCCGCTGGCAATAAATCTCTCGGCAGGATTAAACTGACCGGTATCCCACCAGCTCCGCGTGGTGTACCCCAGATCCAGGTAGCCTTTGATATCGATGCCAACGGGATACTGCAGGTTACAGCTAGAGATAAAACCACTGGCAGGGAGCAGAGTATTATAGTACAAGGCGCTTCTAGTCTATCTGAAAGTGAAGTCAATCGCATGATTGTCGAAGCTGAAAAATTTTCCAGCGAAGATCGCCAGCGCAGAGAAAGAGTAGAAAAACGTAATCAAGCCAAAGCTCTCACAGATCAAGTACAAAGAAGGATCAAGGAAGTAACCCTTGATTTTGGCAGTCAATTTACCAGTGGTTATCGTCGCCAAGCAGAATCAATCAGCGCCGAAGTTCTCGATAGTCTAGAAAAAGGAGATGAGCGCCGACTTGATAGAGCCCAATCTGAACTTCAAGATTTACTTTATCAGTTAAACAGAGAGGTTCGCCTACAGTATGAAGATGAAGAAGACGACGGTTTTCTTGGTACAATCAAGCGCACTTTTGTTGGAGATGATAAGGAAGAAGACTATCCACCTATAGGGCGGCGCAATATGAATATTTACAGAGATGAATCGCCGCGCTATGAGAGAGAATCGAGAAGAGCGACTAGTAGAAATAGTGATGATTCCTACTATCAAGATGATGAATATCCTCGTGGCAGAAGATCTAGAAATATTCCCCCTGAAAATAACTGGGACGATGAAGACGATAATTGGTACTAGTATATAGAGATCGCAGATGCCTCAAACTACTCGTAATTACTATGAAATATTAGGCTTAAATAGAAATGCGACAGCAGAAGAAATCAAGAAGAGCTTTCGCCAGCTAGCAAGGAAGTACCATCCTGATGTCAATCCTGGCGATGACGCTGCTGAAGAAACCTTCAAAGATATCAATGAAGCCTATGGTGTGCTCTCTGATGAAACCAAAAGAGCCGAATATGATCAATTGGTCTTTGGTAAACCGAAAAGAAAGCCGCCTGTAGGTAATGGCTATCCTACCAACAACAGAACTCCTTTTGATACCTGGACAGTCAAAGATTTTAGCCAGACAACGTCTAAAAGACCAAAGGTCATGTCTTCAACTTCCCCTAAAAGGGATATTGAGGCCAAATTAACATTACCCCTAGAAAAAGCATATCAAGGGGGCAAGGAAAGAATCAGGCTCGAAGATGGCCGCTCTCTTGAGGTAGATATGCCGCCTTTTATTCTCAATGGGCAAAGAATTCGTTTAAAAGGACAGGGCATCAACCAGGGGGATCTTTATCTCAAAATTACTGTTGCTCGTCATTACTTTTTTGAACTAAGAGATAATGATATTTTTTGTCAGATCCCATTGACAGCCAGTGAGGCTGTACTAGGCGGAGCTGTAGAAGTTCCCACATTGGATGGCTCGGTCAAAATGATGGTTCCTAAAGGTGTAAAAACTGGACAAAGACTTCGTCTAGCGAATAAGGGCTATCTTGATAGCCAAGGAAATCGGGGTGATCAATTGGTAGAGCTGCAAGTTCTCACCCCTGCTGACCCAAGCCCAGAAGAGCTAGAACTCTATCAAAAACTCCGAGAGATAGAAACTTTTGCACCTCGCAAGAATTTACTGAGCTCAAACTAAACACAAAAATACAGATAAAGGTACCAAACAACCAACTTTCGTAGTATAAATATGGGTAGACATAAACTAAATCAAAGAGGATCACTAATTTGATGCAAATTATCGCTGTCTACCACAATAAAGGTGGAGTTGGCAAAACCACGGTTTCTGTAAATTTAGCGGCTGGTCTGCGCAGGAAAGGCTATAGCGTACTATTAATAGATCTAGATTCTCAAGCCAACTCTTCTTTTGCTACCGGATTGGTGAAGTTCCAGTTTGAAGAAGATGATACTTTAAGAGACAGCAATATTTTCCATGTTTTGAAGTCCAGCGACTACGACTTTATTAAAGACGTTGCTCGCAAATCTCACTTTTTCAATACACCTGAAATTGATGTTATTCCTGCCCATATAACCCTCACCGAAAGGGAAATTGACCTAGATAAAATCCAGACCAGTAGGATCCGTCTGTTGAGAAAACTGGAATCTGAAAAAGATCGCTATAACTTTGTAATTATTGACACCCCTCCAGCTAGGGATCTTTATGCTGAGATTGCTATGATCACTGCTGATTTTTTGATCATTCCTTCAGACTTGAAACCTTTTGCCAATCAAGGCTTAACCACCGTTCGTAATTTCGTCAAAGATATGGATAACTACAGAAAGGAAATTTTGAACAAAGACCCTGTTAAGGTATTAGGTGTATTACCCTCTAGAATTACAACTAACCAGAAATCTTTTTTAAGTACATTTGCCAAAAGTCGTCAGACAGTGATTGACCACTATAGTTTACCTGTAATGGAAACTGTTATTTTTGATCGAATTGCGCTTTCGCGTTGTTTGAATCAGACTGTTCCTATGGGGGATTTAGAGGTACCAGATCCTAAATCTATTTTTGAATATGCCAATCAAACAAACTTAGCAGAGGCATCGGCTGGAGAAGTTGAAGACCTATGTGCAGAAATTTTAAACAAAATGGAGTAAAAGTTATATGTTGAGATTCGCCACAGTTGATGTTAAAGATATTAAATCAGAACAATTGCGCTCCAACTTTGCCGAAGAAGATATTGAAAAGTTAGCCGAAGCAATTCTAGCCAACAACGGGCTTATAAGGCCTTTAATTCTAAAAGAAATTAATCTAGAGAGCTGTGTGGTCTTAGATGGGCATTTAGAATACTACGCCGCTGTCAGAGCCAGAGAAAAAGATCCACGCAAAGCTGAAATGGTCAATGCTTTTGTCATCAAAGCTAAAGATGAAGAAGCCATCAAAAAACAGATCGAAATCTTGCGAGGTAAAACAATCCCCCAATCTCAATTTCAAAGCGCTTCTGATGATAGTAATTGGATTAGCAGCTTTGAAACTAGGCTACAGCAAAATCTGCAAGAGCAATTTCAAAAAAATCTAGATTTTGAATCTCGCTTAGTTCAACTTGAGCAAAAATTGAGTACTAAGAAAAAAGATCTTTTAAACT
>CAISPN010000032.1 GCA_903887375.1 uncultured cyanobacterium | reverse complement strand
TCTACGGTGATACCCTATTAGTTGGAACTCAAAATGGAGGTAATTTACTAGCCTTTAATAAAAATACTGGTGAGCTTTTGTGGAAGCAACAGATGGACAATCATCCTTATGCCATTATAACCCAATCGCCTGTAGTTGCTAGCAGTAGATATCGCCACTGGACAAATCCAGTGGAAGAGTTATACTACTCCAGATAATGGTGGACAGACTGGAGGATATTCTGGCGCTGCTATATGGGGAAGTACTCCAGTAGTAGATGAAAAACGAAATTCTCTATACGTTGCAACTGGCAATAACTATCAAGTTCCCAAAGCTGTAGAAACTTGTCAAGCTAATAATGGATCAAATTGCGACGCTTCTAACAACTACGTTGACGCAGTGCTTTCCCTTAATTTACAAACTGCCGCGATTAATTGGGCAGATAAGGGAGGCTCTGATGTTTCCACTGATGCTTGACATACAGGTCCTGGTGGTTTATTAGGTGGGTTACAATGGGGTTCAGCAACTGATGGTCATACTGTCTACTTTGCTAATAGCAATAGTGCACATCAAAGCTATACTCTTAGAAATGGTCAAACAATTACAGGTGGATTCTGGGGCGCTCTAGATCCTGCTACCGGTGAAATACTATGGAAAACAGCTGATCCAACTGGCTCAATAGATACTGGTCCACTTAGTGTCGCTAATGGACTTGTATATGCAGGCTCAATGTCTGCAGCAGCTAACATGCCTAACCTTTTATTTTGAATGCGCTTACAGGGCAGATTGAATGGAATTATATAGCTGGTGGCTCAGTAAATTCAGCTCCTGCTATTGTTGATGGTTCAGTTTACTGGGGATCTGGCTATGGCAAGTATGGACCTGGCTATAATAAGTTATATGCCTTTGAGCCTTCTTTGAGTTCACCCGATATTAATATTCCGATAATTGATCCTGAAGTACCTGAACCATCGTCTATCTTAGGTGTTTTTGGGTTAATAGGCTTAATTAGCACTTTAAAAAAATACAGATAAATATAATCCATATCTATGACAGATACTAGGTTTGCAGTCAGAGAACAACTAGAATTAGCCGTTCAAGAAGGAGCAGTTCCGCTGAGTCACTATTTGCGTCAACCTCAGAGGTTGATCAAAGCCATAGCAGATCCTACATTAGTTGAGGTATTGGGTGAAGAAAGATACCGCTGGAAGATCAAGCCCATTAACTTTATGGAGCTCTACTATTTTCAGCCAACTGTGGTGCTAAAGATATGGTCTAATTCAGAAGGAACTGTCTATCTAGAATCTCAAGAATCTGAGATATTGGGTATGAACTATCTCAATGATCGCTTTTCTCTGAATCTCAAAGGTCAATTAGAGGCTAAAGATAACCATCTTCTTGGAGTTGCTGATTTAGAAGTCAAAGTAGATCTGCCGCCTGCTCTCTGGCTGACACCTAAATATTTTTTAGAAAAAGCAGGTAACGGTTTACTTAAGAGTATCTTGGTTAGGATCAAACAGAAGCTTTTACATCAGCTCATCCAAGACTATCAGCTCTGGTGCCAGGATAATACCTTTCAAGAAGCTCCTAGTTCTCTGACAGGGGCAAAAGAAAACCGATGTTGAGGGCAAGGCCCATATTCTCTCAGTGATTGAATATGGACTGCTGTGGGATAACCTTTGTGTTTAGATAGTCCATATTGGGGATATTTTTGAGCAAAACGGTCGATCAATTCATCTCGAAAAAGTTTGGCAATAATACTAGCTAAAGCTATCACAGGTGATCTGTCATCTCCCTGTATTAATGTATATTGAGCAGTAGCAAAATTGGGTATAGGAAATTTGCCATCCACTAGAGTGCAATCTGGTTTCTGGGGAAGTTTATTTACTGCCCTAGACATTGCCTTTAAAGATGCCTGCAGAATATTCAACTGATCGATCTCTTGAGCAGTAGCATAGCCTAAGCGATAAATACAGTTGTGAGATTGCACTTGTTGAAATATTTTGTATCTTTGGCAATGGCTTAGTTTTTTGCTATCTTTGACTCCTAATTGAAGTAGCAGAGGTATATATTCTAGGGGAACTGCAACTACAGCGGCAAATACCGGTCCAAAAAGACAACCCCTGCCAACTTCATCTACTCCAGCAATCAGAGCCCCAGTTTTTGTAAGTAGATTGCTTGGAATTCCCTCATAGGGATTATTCACCTTTTGATGAGGAGCGCTGACGACGACGGCGAGTTAACTTCTCATCATTCGGCTGTTGTTGTTCTTCTTCTTGTTCAGGCAAACTAACCACTAGAGGCTCTTGCTCCTCCGTTAGATTTACATTATCAACTGGTTCGGCAATCGTTGTGCTCAAATCAAGAAGCTGTTCTAATATGGTAGGCTCTTGACCAGGCAAAACTACTGATACTTTAACTGTTTGCGGATCTTTTATTACTTCAGGACGTAGTAGTACCAATGGAGAAATGCCCATCCGAGCATAGACTTCTTGTTGTAGTGGAGTCATTTCTACCGAAATATGTTCTTGGGGCAGTTCTTCTTTGGGTTTTAGTCTTTGTGGACGTTCTTTGACTTCTAGAACTGCAACCTCGGCTTTCTCTGGTGATTCTATTTCTTTTTCCTTGATGAGATCAGCTTTGATCACCTGTCCATTGGTTTCAGGTTCATTGCGGCGACGTCTGCGGCGATGTCTAGCATTGCTAGGGTTTGTTTCACTCTCATAGACGGGCTCAAAATCAGTAACTGGTAAAGATGACTCAGTCAACACCTCAATCTGTTGTCTATCAAAAAATAGCTCGGGCTCAGCTTGTGGTACGCGATCAATAATTCGAGGAGATGTACTTACCGAGAAGGTAGGACTTTCCAGACGGATAGAATCATGTTCTCCTGGCAGATGAGCCAGATGTCCTAGTCCAGCGCAGTGAGGACAGGGCTGAGAAAACAACTCATAGGTGTTTTTCCCTTGGCGTTTACGAGTTAACTCAACTAATCCTAATTCTGAAAGCTGAGCAATCTGTGGTCTAGCTTTATCAGATTTTAAAGCTCGATTGAAATGCTCAAGGAGCTTTAGTTGATCTTTGCGGCTATCCATATCGATAAAATCGACAATGATCACTCCACCAATGTTGCGTAGTCGCAATTGTCTGGCTATTTCTGTGGCCGCTTCACTATTAGTCCAAAGAACTGTTTCTCTAGCTGTAGCCGAGCGAGTAAAAGAGCCTGAGTTGACATCGATCACAGTTAGAGCTTCAGTTGGTTCTATGATGATATAACCACCAGATGGCAGATCTACTCTGGGTTTAAGCGCTTCTCTAATAGCCGCATTAATCCGAAAATAATCAAGTAAAGGTTGATTTTCTCTATGAAAGTCAATATATACACCATCTG
Organism: uncultured cyanobacterium; assembly: GCA_903887375.1. GTDB lineage: Bacteria > Cyanobacteriota > Cyanobacteriia > Cyanobacteriales > Microcystaceae > CAISPN01. The sequence continues at coordinate 68,741 of CAISPN010000032.1, read as the reverse complement.
GCAGACGGCCTCCATTCCAACTCATCAGTTGTTGTTTGACCCTTTTAACACCAGAAGGTGAATCTAGAACAATGCGATTTACCTCGTCGCTGTAGATATCTCGCAATACTCTTTGAATGAAGTCATCATCTCGGTTTAATAGTGATGGTGCTCGGGCAGTGGTACTCTGCTGTTGGATATTTTCCCATTGTTTTTGGAGAAATTCCAAATCTTCCATAATCGATTCTTCATCGGTTCCTTCGGCCTCAGTTCGCACCAGTAGTCCCATACCTGCCGGTTTAATTAAAATTGCCAAAGCGCGAAGACGAGAGCGCTCATCATCACTGCGAATACGACGAGATAGATTAACCCCTTTAGAATGGGGCATCAGAACCAAATAGCGGCCCGGCAGGCTGATATTGCCGGTTAGACGCGGACCTTTGTTACCGGTCGGCTCTTTCATTACCTGAACGAGTACCTTTTGCTGAGGAGCCAACAATTCTGTGATGGCACCTGCTGTTTTTTTCAAGCGCACAGGACCTAAATCTGTAACATGGATAAACCCATTGCGCTCTGCATCTCCAATATTGACAAAGGCTGCATCTATTCCTGGTATTACGTTTTCTACAACTCCTAAATAAATATCTCCGACTTGTTGATTTCCTGTTGCAACTACTAGTTCTTGAATTTGCTCTTCCCAGAACACAGCAGCCAAGTGGTGTTGTTCTGCAATAATAATTTGTTTAGGCATATTTTAACGATCTAATCCGTTACTCCTTAAAAACTTAGGATCAAAAATTTTTGGAGGATATCTCAATTTTGTACTATTGAAGATTACAATGCTGCAAGACTACCACAGAACCAGAGGCTCTCGGTCCTATCTTATTCAACGCTGGCAACAAGCCAGCAAAGAAACTGATTCATTAACTTCTTTAGCAATTTTCAATGGATAGCTAATTTTTGTGAATATCTTCGAGCACTGGGCGATTGTTTGACTATTTCAGGCAACAAATCTGTCGCACAGTGAGCTGGACTGTTTGATTTTTTCTAAGCCGAGAGGTCAGCTCTGATTAAGTACTATTTACCCTATTAGACAATCAAACATTGACTTTAGTATCCGTAATCTGAATATACCCTGAAAGATCCACAATTGACAACAAAGGTTCAACTCTAATCCAGACTTTTATCTTGCAAGGAGTTAACGGCTTCTATAACAAAGATTTGGGCCTGTTCAATCTCATCTTTGGTAGTGAATCTCCCTAATCCAAAACGCAGAGAAGCTTGGGCTAATTGATCACTACGGCCTAATGCCGTTAAAACATGAGATGGCTTTCCACTATCCCCAGAGCAAGCTGAACCAGAAGAAAGAGCAATTTTACTTTGTAATTCTCTAAGGAGTTTATTGGCTTTGATACCTTCAATACTTATATTTAGGTTATTGGCCAATCTCATTTGGGGATGACCATTGAGGTGTATTCCTTTAATTTGCTTGCTGAGCCCTTGCCATAGATAATTTCTAAGCTCTCTTAAGCGTTTTGATTCAGCCTCGAGTTCTCCATTTGCCAATTCTATAGCTTTAGCTAGACCAACAATCTGTGGGGTAGCTAGAGTACCTGGACGTAATTGGCCTTGCTGTCCTCCACCATGAAGTTGAGCGAGCAGATCGATTTTGGGATTTTTTCTTCTGATATAGAGCGCACCTGATCCTTTGGGCCCACAGATTTTGTGGGCAGTTATTGACATAAGATCTATATTTAATTGCTCAATATCAAGTTCAATTTTTCCTATAGCCTGGGCAGCATCTGTATGAAAGATAACCTGCCGCCGGTGGCAGATTTGTCCTATCGCTTTGATGGGCTGCAAAACTCCTATTTCGTTGTTAGCAACCATGATCGAAACTAGAATTGTTTTAGAAGTTATGCTACTTTTTAACTGCTCTAGATCGATTATGCCTTGGTCATCCACTGGCAGGACTGTTAGTTCAAACCCCAAACTTTTTAAATAAAAAAAAGGCTCTAGGACCGAGCTATGTTCAGTTTGTGCGGTGATTAAATGATTACCTTTAGCTAAATTGGCCTCTACGACACCCTTTATAGCTAGATTATTAGACTCTGTTGCCCCACTTGTAAAAATGATCTCATCTGGGCTACTGTTAATTGACTGGGCTACTATTTGACGCGCTTTTTTGACTGCCGCATTTGCTTCCCATCCATAGACATGAGTATTGCTAGAAGGATTACCAAAATACTCCCTGAAGTAGGGAAGCATTGCTTCTAGTACTCTAGGATCTAAGGGAGTAGTTGCATTGTAGTCTAGGTAAATTGGACGCAGTACCATTTAATTGGCTATAGTTCTTCAACTAGTAGAACTGTGATATTGTCAGAACCACCAGCTTGCTTGGCGGTTTCTACTAAGGTGGCTGCCTTGGCGTGGCAATCTACCAGATTTTGATCTGCTAAAACTTGAGAAATCTTTTGATCATTTACTTCCTCAGTCAACCCATCACTACAGAGCAAAAGCAGATCACCAGAAAAGGTATCTAATGGTTCAACTTCAATCAATTCTAGATCGCTCCTGCCTAGACATTGGAGCAAGACATGTCGCCAAGGGTGTGATCGCAGTTGTTCATCGCTCAATTCTCCTCGACGCACATAATTTGCAATCCAAGTGTGATCCTCTGTTATTTTTTCAAGTTGACCAGCACGCAAACGATAGAGACGTGAATCACCTACATGGCCGCGCCAGCTACCATCTTCTCTAAATAAGATTACCACTACAGTAGTACCCATTTGAGACAGTTCAGGGTTGAGATCTTGAGCTTTGAGAATCTCTTTATTAGCTATGACTATGGACTCATGAATCAAAGCATTAGATGGTAGCGAGCTATTCCAGTTTTGCTCAAGATAATTGGAAATTGCTTTGATAGAAATCTCGCTGGCTTCTTTGCCTCCGACATAACCACCCATCCCATCGGCCACAATAAAAAAGCGCTTTTGGGAATCGAGATAATAACTATCTTGATTCGTATTGCGGACAACTCCAGTGTCGCTTAGGCCAATAGCTTGTCGTTTAAACATGATAGATGGAAATTGCAAAAATTAGAATACACGATCTGAACGCTTTAAAACTCTTATCAGTAGAGTAATTGGAATAATTGTCAGGCAGAGAACTATACCTGCAGCATATTGATAGCTACCAATAAAAAGTATAGTAGCTGAAATGACCAAGGTACAGATCATCATGGTAAAGTTCGTGGTTATCTGGCTAGCATGAAGACGACGCATTAGCCTTTCTGCTTCATTGGAGCGAACCCGCAAACGGATATCTCCACGTTCTAGCTTTTCAATTGTATCTTCAATTCTCCTGGGTAAACCCAGAGCTGAGTTACTAACTTGAACAGCTTGTCTTCCTAATTCATCCAAGATGGTGTTGGTGATATTTTTTCCATTGTTAGAAGAAGTCATAAGTTCCATGGCAAAAGGCTGTGCCACCTCCATAAAATTAAAATCAGGATCTAAACCCTTACCTACACCTTCTAAGGTAGAAAAAGCTCGCATCACAAAGGTAAAAGTTGCCGGAAAACGAAAAGGTTGGTCATAGGCAATCTCATAGAGATCTTCACTGATAGAAGAAACTGACTGCTCTTCGAATGGTTTGTCCATCAAATTTTCTAGGATGAACTGTACAGAACGCCTAACTGGAGCCATATCTCCGGTAGGAGTCAGAGCACCTAGATTTATTAAAGCGCCTACTACTCTATCAGAGCTGCGCTCAGCTATTCCAAAGAGCACATCCATTAGCCCTTGTCGAACGTTTGTTTTTATTTCTCCCATCATGCCAAAATCGTAGAAGATTAAAGCCCCCTGTTCATTGACAGCTAAATTACCTGGATGTGGATCAGCATGGAAAAAACCGTGATGGAGAATTTGCTCAAGATAGGATTTTGCTCCTAGTCTGGCTAGAACTTTGCGATCTAGTCCTGCTGTTTCTAGATCTTGGTATTGACTAATTTTGATACCTGGTACATATTCTAGGGTTAGAACTTGACGCGATGTATAGCGCCAGTAGACACGGGGAACTTTTACCCAATCATGATCACGAAAATTACGACGAAAAATATCTGCGTTGCGCCCTTCATTGAGATAGTCGGTTTCTAGCCAGAGAATCCTACAACATTCTTGATAAATACCAGCCCAGTCCCTTCCTTTCCCCCAGCGCGGATGATTCTGAAAATATTGAGCAATCTTTTTGAGAATCTCAAGATCAATTGTGAAGAGTTGTTTGAGTCCAGGCCTTTGCACCTTAACAACTACCACCTCCCCTGAGAGAAGCTGCGCTTTGTGAACCTGACCAAGAGAAGCTGCAGCAATTGGAACTTTATCAAAACTGAGAAATAGTTTATGTATTGGTCTGCCTAGGTCTTTTTCAATGATTGAGCAAACTTGCTCAAAAGGAAAAGCGGGAACTTGATCTTGTAATTTAGTCAACTCTCCCACATAAGGCCCGGGAAACAGATCCGCTCTAGTAGAAAAAAGTTGTCCGACTTTGATAAAGGTCGGTCCGAGCTCCAAACAGTTGTCTTTGATCCAAACTGCTTGAGTTTTCTGGCGCTCCAGGAGTTTTTCTTGGCTGTAACCACCTGGATAACTCCATTTTTTCCCATTGAGCCAAAGTCGTAACATTAAAAGTAGCACAAAGCGCCATATATCAAAGCGACGTCGATTTATAGAATAATTTTCCCTGTTCCACTTGTATTGCTCGCCAATATAGCCAGATTCTTCTTGACTGGCGGTGGGCTGGTTGAGCTGTTCGGGATTAATATTGGTGGAGAGAAATGACACTAGTGATTTAGGGGGATTAGGATTATTAGTTAAGACTTATTGGGAAATTTGACGATAATTTTTTAATTCAGATCTCAAAGAAGCTATTTCTGCCCTGAGTTCATCTAAAATCGTTTGAGTATCTTTCTCTGGTCCGGAGATTACAATCTGGCTTGGCTGCGATGAGCCACTCTTCTGGTTGACTTTTTCTTCAACTTCGTTGATTAATTGTCGCACATTTTGACTTTGCTCTGCTTTGATTTTCTCTAATTCACTCATGGTTTCGGTTAAGGCAACTTGAGCTTTCTCACCCAATACTTCACCTATCGCTTTGCCGAAATTGAGAATTTGTAAAAATGTATCGTTCATAAGAATTGTTTTATTGGATTATTTTAAAGTTCTGCTATCATTAGCTTAGCTCTTTATATAAAGTTTTGTAAACAATCTTGAGTATAATTCCTGATTCTGGCGTTTACCCGACCTGGCTAAAGTTAGATTGCCTATATACAGGCGGCCAAGATGTGATTAACAATGGTTTGCCCCATTGGCAGTTGTCTCCTGCCTGGCAAATCTTAATTTTAGGAGATGGTTCACCTACTAGGCATTTACAATTACTCACAGGAAAAAAGATAGTAGTAGATGTCATAGACATGTCACCTACTAACCAAGAGCCGCCTGAGCAGATAGAACAGATTGCTAAACCTCTTATCCTCAGGCAGGTTTGGCTCAAATCTTTCTCAGGAGAAAAGCTGGCCTATGCTGCCTCTTGGTGGGCTATCTCTCAAGTGGATGAATATTTACAAAATCGTTCCTTGCCTATATGGGACTCTTTAGCCAATCTCCATACTGAGCTCTATCGCGATGTACGCCAGTTATATTGTGGGCATTCAAGCGATCTGAGTAAACAATTCGGTCAAAATAGTCCATTTTGGGGAAGACATTATCTCTTCTGGCATAGGCAAAAACCTTTGACATTAATCTATGAAGTTTTCTCACCCATATTGCAAAAATATCTAGGAGATATGACTATCTAGCTTGATATTGGGGTTTGTTTGAGGCAGTCCAAGTTGTCTGATGACCTGTTTTTTTCTAGCTTTTTCTAAAGCAGAGAGTTCACTGTAGTCTACAAAGTGAATACAGTCTACTGGACAAGTGTCAATCGCCTCCTGGACGCTCTCTAAGCAATCTCCATTTTGGTTAAATACTCGAGAGCGTCCATAATCAGACTCAAGGGTAAAAGTGTTGGGAGCAACATGAATGCAGTGTTTGCAACCAACACAGGTTACTTCATCTACATAGACCCCTTTTTGTCTATGATCGCCACCAAGTTCCGGTTCATAACCAGACCTATTGGGTAGCTCTCGAAAGAGTCCACCCAACTCTGGTTCAAAACCAGAGCGACTTAGATCCTCGTGATCGGACATCAGGAGCTCCAGCGTTGAAGTACCAATCGAATTGAGCCATCTTCATTTCGTTGTTGTTGGCTAAGCTCAAAACCACTTTTGGTGGTTTCGGCTAAGACGGTATGGTAAGCATAGCCTTGAGTAACTTTGCGTAAAAAACCCTCTACAGAAAGAGGTTGATCCCAATACTGAAGATCCGCAACCAATTCATACTCCTGACCATTCCAGCTAAAGCCGATATCATAATTATTGTTCTGTTCTAGGACAATTTGGGCATTACGAGTTTGTCCCTGATAGCCTTTAACGGGACGAACTCCCTCTAGAACTTGGTAGCCAAGATCTAGAAGTGATGCCTTGAGCGCGGGGAGATTACGGATCTTTGTCTTGATAACGCTAAAGTGTGACATAGTAAAAGGTTATTTAATCAAAAAGTATTGCTTAATTCAACTAGACCAAGTGTTTTCTTGAGAAAGTTGGTGAGATTGCTCAATTGCCTGATTATAGTATTGCGATGTTTTTTCTTGAGTAATCACTAGTCCTAGCTGTAACTCAATAGCTGCAGTTACTTCTTGGCAGGAAGAGCCGACAATTCCGGTGACTGTTTCCTGGACTCGACCATCGGGAAATATGATAAATTCGAGGGTTTCTAGATTCATAGCAGCTTTTTAGTAAAGTTGAACGACCAGAGATTACTTTAAGATTTGCTTGATATATACAAACATTATGAGTCAAATTTTAGCAAATGTTAATCTAAATAGACTATGATGAAGGGGCTGATTTTAATATTTTCTTAAGATTTGGATATTTCCCAGCACTCTTAGCTAGCAGAAATGATTATAATTTTGGTAGAACTGGATGCACCGTTTTTTGGATATGGAAGAGAAAACTTCTCCTTTGAAGCAGCAGAGCGAAGAACACGATAGGGTTAATTCCAGACCTTTTATTTTAAAGTGGTTTAACTTTGATAAAGGTTTTAATTCGATTAAGGCTGTTTCTATCTGTTTTGCAGGCCTCATAGCGGTTAATACTGGCGCGGCATACAATAAAATCAGTCCAGCTAATGCCAATAAGATCACCAACTTGCTTCTATTGCTAAGCGGCGCTTCTGTTGTCCTGGAGCAATATATAGATTATAGAAGTGTTCGTAGTTATCAAAAAAACAAAAAAAGATAACTTAAGAAGATGCATCTTTTGATCCCCGCAGCTGGTTCTGGCAAAAGAATGGGTAGCAGTAGCAACAAATTACTGCTCGAGATTTTAGGATTGCCATTATTGGCTTGGACAATCAAAGCTGCCGAGCAATCCCAGCAGATAGAGTGGGTAGGAATAATTGGCCAAGCATATGATTTTGACCAGTTTCAAAATATTCTAGATAATTTGGGATTTTCTAAAAAATATCAGCTTATACAAGGGGGCAAAACTAGGCAAGAGTCTGTTTACAGGGGTCTTCAATCTTTGCCTAGCAATGCTAAGCACGTCTTGATCCATGATGGAGCTAGATGTTTAGCAACGCCAAATTTATTTGATCGCTGTAGTGAAGCCTTGGCGTCTTGTTCAGCATTAATTGCAGCTATTACGGTCAAAGATACTATTAAAGTTGTCGATGCTCAAGGGTTCATAGCAGAAACTCCTAATCGTGAGCAACTTTGGGCAGCTCAAACTCCTCAAGGCTTTTCTGTGGATTTGCTCAAACATTGCCACGACAAGGGGCTAGCTTTAGGCTGGGAGGTAACAGATGATGCTGCTCTGCTAGAGAAATGCCAAATACCTGTCAAGATTGTCCAAGGAGAGGAAACCAACCTCAAAATAACTACGCCAGTCGATCTGGCCATAGCACAGTATATTTTGTCTGAGCGCTTGGGCTGAATTTATTTTTTGCTTATGATTCAGGATCGTATTCCTGGAGCAATTTGCCGACTTGACCAACAATATCCGAATGAACCTTCTCTCCTATAACTGTTCTTTCTGGGAAGTAGGCTGGACTGTTGAGAAGCAGATTGATTCCTTCTTCGACTTTGGAGTCAATTAAATCTTTTAAATCCTCGAGTGCTTTTTGCCTTTGGTATTCTGCGCCTTCTTCAGTTGTGGCATAGAGAGGAGGAAGACGATTGAGTGAATAGGCAGCCACATCACCAATATCGACATTTTGCTCGGCTACTGCCCCCATTTCGGCTAAGCGAGCAATAGTTTGGGATATGACCAACTCTTCCATAACATTGATAAATTGCCTTTGAGGCATTGCCACAACATCACCAGCTAGCAATGCGCCCATCAAGCGATCTAAGGCTTTATATTCTTCCTGTGGTAGATCCCCACTGCTATCACAGATGCGCCCTACTTCAGCCTCCATCGCAGGAGTAAGATATCCATCCTTCAAGGCTTTTTCAACAATTTCTTGAATGCTACTCATATATTGTTAACTATATCTCACCATTATTTTTTCACACTCTAGCACTTAATCATAAATCACATGTTTTATCTATTCAAGTTCAGAACGAATATAAACAAGAGATTGACGCCAGAGAAGGACCTTCTTTTGTTGAGTTTTGAGGATTAAACAAATACACTCACCATCTTGCCAAACAATATTACCTGAGAAGATTTCACCAGTGCTCATCTGTATTTCAACTACGCTATTTTCCTTGATATATGATTGAATATGTCGAACAGTTGGCGAACCAGTATTAAATTCGGGCATAAAATCTAGACTCAATTGCTATAGTAAATGAAAAGGAACCAAATTGACAGATATTATGACATTAGTATTTAGTAAATATCAAGGATTAGGCAATGATTTTATCCTAATAGATAATCGAGATAAAGCAATACCAATTCTCACACCAGAGCAAGCCTGTCTACTGTGTAATCGTCATTTTGGAATTGGAGCTGATGGCGTAATTTTTTTACTGCCGGGGGTCGGCGATACTGACTATACGATGCGCATTTTTAATTCAGATGGCTCTGAACCTGAGATGTGTGGCAATGGTATTCGCTGTTTGGCCCAATTTGTCGCCGATCTAGAAAATAGAACTAGCTCTATTAGCTATCGGATCAACACCTTGGCTGGAATCATCACCACTAATCTGGAGAAACAGGGTTTGATTACTGTAGATATGGGAAGACCCGTGTTGGATGCCGAGCAGATTCCTGTGATTGGCTATGGTAATGAAAAAGTGATCAATCAGCCATTGATCGTGCAAGATAAAACTTGGACAGTGACCTGTATCAGTATGGGCAATCCCCACTGTGTAACCTTTGTCAAAAATGTTGATGAGATACCTCTTGAGAGTATTGGCCCATTTTTTGAGCATCATAGCGCCTTTCCCAAACGAATCAACGCTGAATTTATTGAGATTATCCGAGCAGATCAGATCAAAATGAGGGTTTGGGAAAGAGGAGCAGGTATCACTCTTGCTTGTGGAACAGGAGCTTGCGCATCGGTTGTAGCTGGGGTATTAACTGAAAGAATCAACAGAAGATCTAAAGTCGACTTACCAGGCGGACAGTTGGAGATATATTGGTCCGAAGATGATCAAAAAGTTTATATGACTGGACCTTGCCAGAAAGTCTTTCTAGGAGAGTTCTGTGGTTTACCTCTTGAGTGACCCTTTTTTACAATTTCCGAAGCAAAACTCTATTGAGGTAATTTGGTTTACTGAATTTGCCGGGGAGGAGCACTATGTTCGTTATGGTCTCAATTTAGAGCAGTCAGTTAAAGCTCAAAGTACTGTTCTAAGTAAGATGCAAGAAGATCAAAATTCCAAATGGCATCAGCAAGTTAATCAGGTTATCTCTAGAACTATATGGCGTCATCAGGCAAGACTGGAGGTAGCCAACAAAATAGACTCTGTACCCTATCAGGTAACTAGTATTTATCAGGGTCAGTCTATTTCTAGTAAAATTTTTAGTTTTTCTCTTTTACCTCAAACCGATACACCTTTAAATATTCTCTTGAGCTCGGATCATCAATTAATGCCAATGGTGTCTGCCAATTTAGAAAAAGTTGCTCAAACTATAGCCAAAATAGATGCAGTATTTTTCGCCGGAGATCTAGTCAATACTCCTGATCGAGCATCCGAATGGTTTGATGATGCCAGAGGCGGCGCTTTTTTTCCCGCTCTCCAGGGCCGGGCCAATTACTCTTTAACTAGAGAGGGCTTTACTAGGATTTACCATGGGGCAGAAATAATTCAAAATGCCCCACTTTTTAGTGCTATTGGGAATCATGAGGTGATGGGCCGCTGCTGTGATCCCAAATTGTCACTAAATCAGCAGTTTCAAGATACCATCCCTCGCCAAGTTGCCCTAGAGCTCTATAACTTCTCACAAGACCAACAAAATTTACTTAAAGAGCATTCTTTTAATGTAGATAGTTATCAGGAAATTTTGGGATTTGAGCCTTACTATGCTACTACTTTTGGCTCTATTAGGTTAGTTGTTCTTTATGTGACCAATATATGGCGCCATTTCTCGCGTGAGTCGAATGTTAAAGGACGATATCAAGAAGCTCAAGAAGATCTAAGTTCACCCGAGAGATGGGGCTATGGTCAACATATTTTTGAATCGATAGCCCCTGGCAGTAAGCAGTATCTTTGGCTACAGTCTGAACTTGAAAGTACAGAATTTTGCTCAGCGCGCTACAAAATAGTTATGTTTCATCATCCAGCCCATACTCTTGGTGGAAACATAGTACCCCATTATACTGACCCGATTGCCAAATTTACATATGATTCAAAGGGAGCGCTTTGTGAGCTCAATTATGATTATCCAATTTCTAAAGACTATATTGTCCAAGATCTTTTACCTCTACTAGAAAAAGCGCAGGTTCAGTTAGTATTCTACGGACATTCCCATATCTGGAACCGCTTTACAAGCCCTTCTGGTATGCATTTTTTGGAATCTTCTAATGTTGGCAATACCTTTGGAGCCTATTGGGACCAAGATCAAACAAGCATTATTCCAGCAGAGCGAGGCATTGGCAATCCCAATGGCTTAGAACCAATTGTGCCAAATATTGCCCCTGTATTGGGAGCGGATGGCCAAGCTTTACCTTATATTGCCAGCAATGATCACACTGTTTTTAGTATTTTCAATAGCACAAAAGGCAGCATCTCTAGTTATTATTGTGATCTTCGTCAACCGGATTCAGTAGTTGTCAAGTTTGATGAGTTTCAGCTGAGAGAAAATTAAACCAGAATATTTTTACCAAATTTCCATCATTAGCAAATTTTTGAGATGTTTAAGCCCTTTTTTGACATGACGAGATATAGTTATAGCGCTCATTCCCATTATTTTTGCTGTTTCTTTTTGGGATAATTCATGCAGAAAGACAAATTCGAGAATTTCCCTAGTTGACTCTTCTAATTGCGCTAATGCTTGCTGTAATCTGACTTGATCTTCCAAAGCCAATTGAAAACTGCGATATTTCGGATCAACTACTGAATCAGCAATAGTGAGCCCAGTTTCTTCATCACTTTCTTCCGTTAAAAGATCCAAACTGATCGTTGTTTTGCTTTGCAGCGCCAATTTTACTTCTTGCCATCTATGTAAAGGAATACCTAAATCTTTGGCAATTTCTAGATCACTAGGCTCTCTACCTTGCTCTTGATAATATTTTTGAATTAATCTAGTTGCGCTCAAACCTAATTCCTGCCATTGGCGTGGTATCCGGAGCGTTTCAGTTTTATCCCTGAGATAATGCCTAATCTCGCCTCTGATATAGGGCATGGCAAAAGAGCTAAAGAGATGTCCCCTTTCAAGCTCAAATCTCTCTACTGTTTTTAAAAGACCAAGACAGGCAACCTGCAGAAGATCGTCATAGGACTCATCAGAGTTATTAGCCCAAATAAAGGCCTCTTTTTTAGCCAATTTGATGTTTAACTGCACAATTTGATTACGTATTTCTTGGGACTTGGTTTTTTGATATTCCCGAAATAAGTTTAAGGTATTGAACTTGAGATTACTATCCATAAAATAGTAAAAGCATTTTATCTCCCTGATCTCCCCCTAAAGAGAAGTTTAATGTATAATTTTGTCGCTATGGTCAAAAGCGCAATTTAATTAATATGGGCTAGAATCTGAAAAATGAGTGAACTAAAAATATCAATAGGAGATAAGGTGAAATTATCCCTAAAACCTCCTTATTTCAAAACTGCCGATCCGATGCCCATGCTAAGACCACCAGATATCATAGCAATAGGCCAAGAAGGTATAGTGATAGATCGCCGCCCAGGACAATATTGGGTAGTCCTCTTTGCCAAAGGAAGTTATTTGATGGAAGATCAATACCTAGAGGTCATTGAGGATCACATTTCTAGCTAAGTACAAAAAAGCTTAAAAATGTATCTCCATATTGTTTTTGGCGAATCATAGACAATGAGTTTAGACTTGGCGGAGCTTGCCAAAATTTGGGGTTATGCTCTACGGCTAACTCTGAATACTCATCTAGCAAATTTAGCAAGATAATCAATTCTAAAACAGATTCATATAGTCCACTCTGATATGGAGGATCAAAGTAAATAAAGTCAAACTTTTGATTCTTTAGAATATGAATCTTACTGAGGATATCGCCTTGAATGACCCGAAAGGACTGCTCTAAAGAGGAGATCTTTTGCCAAGATTGTTGTATCTTTAAGCAGGCATGGCGATTAATCTCAATGCCTACAACTTCTTTGGCCCCTTCAAGTAAAGCCTGAGCCCCAATTGCTCCAGTTCCAGCGCAAAGATCCAGATAGCTAGTATTTTCTAGATTTCCCTGCCAAATATTGAATAAAGCTTGACGAACCTTGCTACTGGTAGGTCTGGTGATTGTTTTGGTCGGCTTCACAATTTTGAAGAGAGCTTAACAAAATTAGATAGAATTTTCAATCCAGTTTTAGCAGATTTTTCCGGATGAAACTGCGCGGCCATTAAATTATCTAAAGCAACTGCCGCGGTTACTGTTTGATCACCATGGGTAACTTTTGCAGCAATAATGCTTGGATCTTTTGGATCAACAAAATAAGAATGAACAAAATAAACCTGTGCTGGCTGCTCAATTCCCTGCCAAAGCAAATGGTCTTTTTTTGATAGTTCTAATTGGTTCCACCCCATATGAGGAATTGCCAGTCCTGGTTGAGAACAAAAACGACGCACTTTCCCTTTGAGAATACCCATACCAGGTTCGGATCCTTCCTCTGAGGATTCAAAGAGCAGCTGCAAGCCCAAACATATACCCAGAAAAGGTTTGCCACTAGAGATAGCCTGTTCAATTACCTCTACTAGTCCATGAGCTCTGAGCTGGCGCATTGCTGGATCAAAAGAACCTACCCCAGGAAGCACCACAGCAGCAGCAGCCAAAATTTTTTCCTTGGAGTTAGTGACAATAGGCAGCGCGCCTGATATCTCAAGACCTTTACAGGCTGAATGCAGGTTGCCCATATCATAATCAATTACAGCAATAGGAATAGTCATTTGCCTAGGTGGTTTTGTTGGTAGGAGAGAGAATTGGTGAAAAATAGGCCAAAAATGCAGCTGCAACAAAGCCCAAAATATTGCGAGCCAAAGGCAACCAATCACTTGTTCTAATCAAAACAGGTCCTAGCCCAAAGGAGATAAACAAAATGCCCCATAAAGGAGACATGATCAGCATCCATTGCCAAGCAAATTTGGCTCCTTCTTTGCGAGGTACTGCAGCAAAACCACAAATCAGCCCGCCTACAATAGAGGAAATTAAGGTTAAAATCCACTGCTCACGTGGTATTCCAGGAACAACACCACAACCACCTGGAGTTATTAGACATCTTTTGACTACATCAATTGACTGGACAATGGCTTGATTTTCTCCATTATCCCTAATATAGTACATATTCCCGAAGCGAGATTGCAACTCGATCCAAAAAGTTCTGGGCATCAGCTCATAGACATCATCTCCAATACTAAAAGCCAATAGATTGCCGCCTCTTGCATCAGCTACAAGCAATATACTTTTAGCATCTAATTTCCAAAAATCGATCACAGCTCTTCCCGGACTACGATCATACTGAGTCAATATTCTTAATTTCCAGCCCGTTTTTTCTTCAAATTCCTTAAAATCTTCAACTAGTTCTGCTTCTTGCTGATCTGGTAAAAACTTGGCTAGATCTACAATTGGGGTTTCTTCTGAAGGTAGTAATTCTGGATTATTTACAGCTTCGGCTCTTTCTACACCTGCTACCCAGATTCCCAAGGTGAGACAACAGCAGAACAGACCTAGCACAATGACTCTAAAAAACGATTTTGACATTACTTATTTTTTATGACAATAACTTAATCTATTTTAATGCCTCCTTAATAATTGGCATAATATTTTAAGAAACTCTATCTACCCTTAATTAAAAATTATGTCAGAGCTCATCACATCACAAGTTAGTAAACGCATCTGTGACCATATGAATCAAGATCATGCTGAAGCTGTGGTACTCTATGCCCAGTTTTTCGGAAGTATTAATACAGCTAAAGCAGCTCAGATGCTCTCAATTGACCAGAAGGGAATGGATCTCCATGTTGAAACTCCAGAGCAAACCACTTCTGTCCGTATAGAATTTGAGCATCTCTTAGAGGATGCGCAAGATGCTCATAATACCTTGATTGCAATGCTCAAAGAGGCTAGAGCCAAATTGAAGGAATCTCCAGAGACTTCCTCTGCTCATTAGATTGATGAGCTAGATCCATCAAAAGTTGGCAATACAATCCCTCTGCCAATGAAGGAACTGGCTGCTTTTTGCTGTCTATAGCCGTAGCCCAAATATCTACTACACGCGTAAAAGGAGCAATCCTTCCATCGGCAAAGACATTCTTAAAATCTAGTTCTTTAGGGATATCTATCTTTTTTAATTCAGCTCCCTTGCTAGAGCCCATTAATTGAAACCCATGGACATAATCTTTGAGATTACTACTCCCTAGAACTAAAGTTCCTTGATCTCCGTAAATCTCTAGCCAATGACCTCTCCCTTGGTAGGTAGAAGAGCTCAAATTAATTTGGGCAGGCAGCTGGTCGGCTAGTTCTAGAGAAATAGTGGCTATATCATCAGCATCTACTACTTTTTTTAGTCCATCAAGAGGATCAATGCGCTCTTTGATAGAACTATAGAGCTGTGCTGATATGCTACTAGCCGGGCCAAATAGCCAATGTAGATAATCAAAAACATGAGAGCCAATGGCACCAAGCGCCCCGCCCCCTTGCTCTTTGCTGGAATACCAATTCCAAGGGCGCAAAGGATCGGCTCTACCTGGGACTAACCAATCTACCTTAATAAATCTTGGTTTACCTATATAGCCTTGGGCTAAGTACTTCTCTAGTAGCTGCCAAGCTGGAATAGTACGAAACATAAAATCAACAGCAACTATTACGCCTTGGCTTTGGGCTATATAGTATAAATGTTGGCATTCGGCAAAGGTCATGGTCAATGGCTTTTCCAACAAGAGATGTTTGCCAGAGAGCATGATTTGCTTGGCCATCTCATAGTGAAGAAAAGGAGGAGTAGAAAGGGCAACTGCATCAACAGTCTCTAGAGCAAGTAGTTCTTCTAGCTGGTCAAAGTAATTTTGAACCTCATATTTTAGAGCCAAAGACCTTGCTTTTTCTAGATTGCGATGGTAGAGTGCGACCACTTCAGTACGAGTATTTTCTCGAAAACCCGGGATATGAACCGTAGCTCCAAATCCAGTCCCAACAATTGCTACACCTATATGACTCATGACCTAACCTATTTAACTTATCTGGCAGCTAGCTCTTTTTCGATAGCAGCAACCAATTCTGGAGAATCAGGCGCTACGTTACTTTTAAAGCGTCCAACTACTTGACCTTTTTTGTTAACCAAAAATTTTTCAAAATTCCAAGCAACATCTTCTTGAGTGCTAGCTTGTTGAGTTAGTTTCTCATAAAGTGGATGTTTATTATCCCCTTTGGCGCTAACTTTATCAAAAAGTTCAAAATTTACGCCATAGAGAGATTCGCAAAACTTCTTAATTTCATCCAAGCCTCCGGGCTCTTGAGCGCCAAAATCATTACAAGGAAACCCCAAAACCTCTAAGCCTTTTTCTTTGTACTTGGCATTGAGCTCTTCTAGCCCTTTGTACTGAGGGGTATAGCCACAGTAGGAGGCTACATTGACAATTAAGAGAACTTTACCAGCATATTTAGAAAGAGGCCTATCCTCACCACTAGCTGTTTTGACTACAACATCATGCACTGTATTAACTTTACTCATCACTAAATCTCTATAGTTTTACAAAGGATTACTTTTTTCGATTCTAGCATGTTTAATTCTTTCTTAAAGTTTCAAATACCAATAAAATTGGTGATAGAATTCTCTCAAAATTACGGTATTTACGAAATTGATTATGCATCAAACATCCAAACATTCCTCAGATTTAAATTCACAAGAAGAAGATTATTTCGGTTATTACTACCACACTCCTGGAGTTTTACCTGGAACTTTAGAAATTGCTTCAGATGCCAAGCCTTCTTGAATTGATCTTCTGGATTACAATACAGATTCGATAAACCATAAAACTAATTTGCAGCCTGAAGACTGCCTTGAGTACCTTCAAACCGATAATGTTACCTGGTTTGATGTACAAGGTTTGGGAACTGAAGATATTTTAAATAACATTGGTAAAGTTTTTAATTTACATCGTTTATTATTAGAAAATGTAGTAAATGTTCCGCAACGCCCTAAATGCGAAGACTATAGTGATCAGCTCTTAATCATCTCTCAAGTTGTGCGAATTAATCCTGCTAAAAATGGATTTGAGACTGAGCAAGTCAGCCTTTTAGTTGGCGAAAAATATATGATAACCTTTCAAGAAGATGCTTCTCAAGATCCTTTTAAAGAGATAAAATCTCAAATTTGCCAGAAGCAGGGAAATATTAGAAGTTTTGGCATTGATTATCTAGCTTATAGGGTTATTGACTGCGTTATTGAAAGTTATTTTCCAGTTTTAGAGCACTATGAAGATCGCATTGAGCTACTCGAGGAAAAAATCATCTCTAGTCCATCTCGCAAGGACCTAGAACAAATTTATAAAATTAGAAGGGAATTGTTAGCTCTTAGAAGGCTGATTTGGCCCCTTAGAGATATGCTTGGTATTCTGACTCGAACCGGCTATGGCAAGATTAATATGGACGTACAAATATACTTTAGGGACTGCTATGACCATGTGATTCAGCTTTTGGAGATCACTGAAAGTTACCGCGAACTAGCTTCAAGTTTGATGGAAGTCTATCTCTCTGCAATCAGCAACAAGGTCAATGATGTAATGAAGCTACTCACTATCATTTCTACTATTTTTATCCCACTAACTTTTATTGCCGGGCTTTATGGCATGAACTTTGAATATATGCCTGAGCTCAAATCACATTGGGGTTATTTCATCTGCCTAGGCGTGATGGTGCTGATAGCGCTATATTTAGTATTTTTCTTCTGGCGTAAGGGTTGGTTCAAATCTTTTTATTAATAATTTAAAGATTAATTCTTTGTATGACCCGATTTAATAACCAAAGAGAGCAGACCAAACCGGCAAAATGTGCAGCAATAGAGTTAGTATTGGCTTGAACAATCAGAACATCTGCTGAATTAATGAATTTATTGGGATCAGCTGTAATAGTTGCTTGGGGAATTAGTAAAGATTTCTGTAAGATAATACCAACTAAAGCTTCTGCTCCAAAAATAGTCAATAACATCCCTACTAAATTAAAAATCAAACCTGTCTTAATCAACTGAAGTGTATCTTTCTTCTTGGGTCTTTCTTTGGGATCTGGGCTGAGAATATCCTTAGAATACTGCATATAGCGTCTGGTAAAAAATATAGCAATAGCTAAAATGACTACTCCAGCTATAGCAGCTAGGATGCCAACTTCTATCCCTTTGGTTCTCTGATTGCTACTGAGCAGAATTAATGTACCAAAAGATAGCAAGACAGCAGAAATCACACCAAGTACTAGTTGTAACCAAAAGCTGATTCGTCCGATAGTTCTTAAATCTGAAGAAATTTGTTGGATATGAGAAGGAACAGCAGCGCTGGGACGAATTAGATCGGCATCTTCTGGCATACGGTATTCTTTTGAAAGTTTATCTGGCACCATTTTATCAAAACTCGAGATAGCGCTTTAGTAATATATTAGCTTAGACTGAATGGGGAGGGAGTAAGCGAAGAAGGTTGCGGACTTCTAAAGAGTCTGAGGAAAGTCCGGGCTCCCGAAAGACCAGATCTGCTGGATAACGCCCAGTGCGGGTGACCGTGAGGATAGTGCCACAGAAAAATACCGCCAGTGAATTTAATTTTTTGCTGGTAAGGGTGCAAAGGTGTGGTAAGAGCGCACCAGCAGTATCGAGAGGTACTGGCTAGGTAAACCCCGATCGGGAGCAAGGTGGAGAAACTAAGGTTGGTCTTTTCCCTGTTTCGCTCTTGTCAACCGCTTGAGGTGGCTGGTAACAGTCATCCTAGATAGATAACCTTCCTTTTAGGGAAAATATTTCCCTAAGAGAACAGAACCCGGCTTATGTCTGACTCCCTCTCTCAATCAGCTCAAGTTCATCATGCCCTATATGAGTAGTTTTCACCCATTTGAGAGTTTTGGGTAAAATTGCCAGGCGGGCGGTAATTGCCGGAATAACGAGAAACCAATGCGCCATGTAGATAGTGCCACTGACGGTATTGAGTAAAAGTTCAATATTGCCAGTTTGGGGAGATTCGTTTTTGAGCCCCCTCCACATGCCGAAAAATGAAAACATGAATATTATGACAGTCAAGGGGCTCAGCAAAACAGGTTCATGCTTCGTGATGCTTATCAATATATCTGGAACTGCTGCTGTTGGGATTATGTATTGAACCAATAGAAAAGTAAATAGATCTAGTTTTTTCTTCAATCCCATTGGCTGGCTCAGTAACAAGCGCCAGTAATCTAAGTAGCGTTGATAGCCACCTTCTGCCCAACGGTTTCTTTGATGCCAAAGAGCAACAAATCTAGTTACCCCCTCTTCTCCAACTTGGGGATCGTGACAAAATCCAATTTTCCAGTTATCCAAATGCAGACGAATTGTTAGATCTAAATCATCAGTAATTGTTTCTTCATTCCAACCGCCAGCTCTCTCTAACGCATTGCGACGTACAAACTGACCATTGCCTCTGAGCTCACCCAAGCCCCCGCAAGCTATCCTTCTTTGTTGATAAAAGCTATCTAGGGCCATTTCTGTTTTTTGACCCTCGGTGAGAAAATTCACCTGAGAATTGACAATCGATTTGCGCAGTTGAATAGCACCAATATCCTCTGGCTCAAACAGAAGAACTACTTTTTTGAGCAGATCTTTATTGATACGAGCATCGGCATCAAAAACGCCAATAATAGTACCTTGTGTTAAAGGGAGAATTTGATTGAGCGCGCCAGATTTACCTCCAGTTGCCCCGGAAGATCTATGGGCAATCTTCAGTTGGGGATAATAGCTAAGTTCGTCAAGTATTTTACCTGTTCTGTCAGTACTATTATCATCAATGATCCATACCTCATAGCGATCAACTGGATAATCCAAATTACAGAGTTGATTGACTAAATTGGTAACTACAGCTTCTTCGTTTTTAGCAGCCACTAATAGAGAGACAATAGGGTAATGGGCAATTGGCTTGTCATATTGGTTTTGAACTTCATCTGGCTTACTATTGAGCATCCGAACCAACTGAATAGAGATCACACCAGTTAAAGCAAGGATCACCCAATGTCCCCAAGCTACCAAATGGAGAGTGATTACAATAGTCCATATAGAGATTAGTAAAAAAGCGGCTTTCTTTCTGCGACCTGCCAATCCCTGAAAAAAATCGCTCTGCCAGTCCTCTACTTCTATCCAGTCTTTTTCTGTCATATTCTCTTTAAACTAATCCTTAGGAAGTATCTTATTGCTACATTTTAACTAAGACTGTTAATATTTTTTAAAATATCTTTAATGTTATGTTAGTTTTTATGACCAATCAAATATGGTTAACTCTCTCTATCGCTTTAGCTAGCATAGTCTGGGTAGAGATTATTCGAGATCTTTATCATGGACTAGCTCACATCTGGGCTCCTGTTTACCGGCTCCATGTCTGGCATCATAAGGTATTTCGCCCAGATCTTTCTGTAGCCAATACGGAAATATACCGACAGGCACATTGGTATAATGATGTACCAGAGGCTTTGGTGATGCTAATTGCCAGTTTGCTCCCTTGGCTTTTAGTTAGAGCTTTAAATTGGGATTTTGCCTGGATTGGTTTAGCTGGCTCTGTCTATACTTTGAGCTTTTTGCTCAGTGCGATCGCCAGAGGTTTAGGTGTTCCTCATGTCGATGAGCTCACAGATTTAACTCATCGTCCCGGCCCTTTTGATAGCAATCCTGGTCACTGGTTCGTCAATCGTACTTACCACTGGAGACACCACTTTGATGATCAAAATGCCTATTTTTGTGGAACCTTGACTCTAATAGATCGCCTCTTGGGTACAGCAGTTTCTCTCAAGGGTAAAAGAGTTGCTGTTACTGGAGCTTCTGGTACTTTAGGAAAAGCTCTGCTCAAGCAGTTATATATAGCGGGTGCCAAACCTATTGCCTTGAGCTCTAGTGATTCAACTATAGTTTTAGACCTGCCAAGTGGGCAAGTTAACCTAGAAACAGTCAACTGGAAGGTTGGACAAGAGAATCAATTGCAAGATTTGCTCTCTAAAGTAGATATTCTGGTGCTCAATCATGGAGTAAATGTCCATAAAGCTAGAGATGCTGAGGCAATTGAAAAATCATTCCAGATCAATAGTTTTTCACAATGGCGTTTGATGGAGCTATTTTTAAGTACCATTAAAACCAATAGAGATATTGCCTGCAAGGAACTTTGGGTAAATACCTCAGAGGCTGAAGTTAGCCCAGCTATGAGTCCACTTTATGAGCTCAGCAAAAGAACCATAGGAGATTTAGTCACCTTGAGAAGATTGGATGCCCCTTGTGTAGTTCGCAAACTGATTCTAGGACCATTTAAAAGTGAACTTAACCCTGTCGGTGTGATGTCTGCTCCGTGGGTGGCAAGTGCAATTGTAAAGCTTGTCAGGCGAGATTTTCGTGATGTGGTTGTGACAATTAACCCTCTGACTTACCTTCTCTTTCCCATTAGAGAGTTTTTGGTCTCCAATTATTTCCGGCTCACTACAAGAGCTCGCTAAAGACCCACATTCATGGGCAATAGGTTAAAATACTATGTGTGATTAGAAAGATAGCCAATGTTACAGGATCCTCTGACAATCCGTCATTATCAAAGAATAACCGATGACATCATGGACCTATGGCATCGTGGTAACCGAATGGAAGAGATTCGCTTCTACGTCGATGGCTACCTTGCCTGTCTGCGCCAAGTAAATGTCTTAGAAATTTATCTGGTACATCGCTTGGAAGAAGATGTGTTTCGCTTTTTAAGAGACCCTTCTAATTTTGAGTATGACCTGATGCCCCAAACTGAAACCGAAATATCCTTGTAAGTTACAGATAACCATGCTAAGATAGTTAAACTCTCAAAGCATGCGGGTGTAGTTTAGTGGTAAAACCTTAGCCTTCCAAGCTAATGATGCGAGTTCGATTCTCGCCACCCGCTTAATTAAAGCTAAATCATTCTAAAGAAGACTTCCAGCAGTCATAGTGCCTTATCAAAGTATGAGCCCGCCAATCTGGTTTGGTTTGGGGATGATCGCTGCGGTAATGGCCGCCTCTGCTCTCATTTCTAAAAAGTGCGCTCATTAGAATCAAATAGGACACATCTAGAAGATTTTGTATTTCGGCTGCGCCTTTGAGTTGAGATTGGGCTTTAATATTTTCCAACTTGATAACTTGCAAGGGATGCAAACTTGAGAGAAACTCACATATTTGTAAATTGTCAATATCCTGTTTCCACTGTTTAACTTGAGCCAAAGCCATCTGCAAATCACCTCTTTGGCGGGAGATACCAGCGCAGCGCCACATTAAAATAGGCAAATCTTTTCTGATTTGTTCAATTTTTTGCATCTCAGCTGACCAGTCCTGATGAGTTGATAAAAGCCCCGCCGGCTGCTCTGGTAAAGTGTGAGGATTCTCAATAATTAATTTGGCAAATTGCTGAGCAAAGACCAAACATTCTAATAGAGAATTACTAGCTAGACGATTAGCGCCATGAACTCCAGTACTTGCTACCTCGCCAAGAGCATAGAGCCCAGTAATTGAAGTAGAATTATCCAGATTGACAGCAATACCACCCATCCAATAGTGCACTGCCGGAGAAACAGGAATTGGCTTATGAAAAACGTCAATTCCCCAATTGCGGCATTTTTCAATGATATTGGGAAAACGATGGGTTATTTTTTCAGGCGCAATAGTTCTAAGATCTAGATATATAGGGCGATCTCCTTGATCAAAAATGGCTCTACTTACTACATCTCTAGGGGCTAATTCTCCGCTGGGATGATAATCAAAGACAAATCTTCTACCTTGAGCATCTATCAAATGTCCACCTTCTCCTCTGACAGCCTCACTGATCAGAAAATTAGGAGCTCCGCTTTTATTGAGAACAGTTGGGTGAAATTGGATAAATTCAAGATCTCTTAAAATTGCACCAGAGCGCCAAGCTAGAGCTGCGCCATCTCCTGTGCTCACCGGAGGATTAGTAGTTTTGGCAAACACTTGACCGCAGCCTCCAGTAGCCAAAATCACCGCCCCAGCTCTTAGCCATCTGATTGTCTCTTCATGCAATAGAGAAATACCTTGACAAGAATTATTTTGAGAATTTAACCAAAGAGATAAGGCAGTAGCCTGTTCATAGATATGGACATTGGCCTTTTCTAGTACCCTTGCAGTGAGAACTTCGATAATTGCCTGTCCAGTAGTATCTCGCGAGTGAAGAATTCGCGGATGAGAATGAGCAGCTTCCAGGGTCATAGCCAACTGGTGATCATGGCGATCAAAGGGAACTCCCATCTCTACCAGAGAGTCAATACAAGTGGCAGCATTTTCCACCAGAAATCTTACTGATTCTGATTCACAAATCCCTTGACCTGCTTTAATCGTATCTTCTCCATGAAGATCAGGAGAATCAGTAAGTCCTAGTGGTGCAGCAATCCCACCTTGAGCCCAATCGCTAGAGCTGGAATTGAGATTTTCTTTGCTAATTATTGCAATTTGATATTTAGAAGGTAAACAGAGCGCGGCATAGAGCCCAGCAGCTCCTGAACCGACTATCAAGACATCAAAATCCTGCTTCATTAATTTTCTCCCGGTCTGTGTGAGCAAAAAAGACTTAAGATTTTGCCTGGGAGGCTAGTTTAAAGATATCTTCAGCAAATTTGGGATTTTCCCGCATTTTCTTAAAAAGAATGGGCATAGATTTATAGTATCGCCTCAAAAAGTCGCCATCTTTTTGGGGTACTCTTCCTGCCAAAAAAATCAACTCCTCGGCATCAAGATTGAGATGCACTGCCAGAGAGCGAATTACTTCTTCTTTAGGTGGATAGTCGGCTCGATCATTTTCTAATTTGGAGAGATAGGTAAAGTCCAGCCCCAATAAACTTGCCAAAACCCTCTGACTATAGCCTTTTTCTTTTCTCGTTTTTTTGATTAAAAAACCAAAGCTCTGCTGCATATTCTTCATTTTTATTAGGCTATATTTTAACTAAAATTGATGAAAAAATCAACTATGGCTCAGTATCATATATTGTTCTTGATCAAGACGGCCAGCAGCAAAAAGAATTTCGGTGATTTCAGAAAGTTTAATCACTGCATGAGCTCGATAACCTTGCTCTTGCAGACGTTCAATTACTCCTTCCTCGTGATCAATTAAAACTACTATATCCTCAACTACCAATCCAGCGGATTTTAGTTTTTCCGCCCCTTCAATGACACTTTTGCCGGTGATGAGCACATCATCTACTATTACTACCTTTTCTCCTGGATGGAAGTTGCCCTCAATTAATCTTCTTGTACCATGAGCTTTGACCTCTTTACGAGGGAAAATCATAGGTCTTTGCAGTATTAGAGATAATCCTGTGGCAGTTGGTAGAGAACCATATGGTATACCAGCTATGCGATCAAAAGACAAGTCTTCCAAAATATCCCCATAGTACCTGAGAACTTTATTAAATATCTGTGGATTGGAGATAATCTTTCTTAGATCGATATAGTAGGAAAAAATCATGCCACTAGATTGAACATATTCGCCAAAAATCAGACAGCCAATATCATAAAGCTGCAAAATCAAATCTTGACAGGGATGATTTTCAAAAATACACACATCAGCAGTCCAAAGTTCGCAAGATGAATTCACGCTAAGCTTAATGCTGCGAGAATTGTTGATCCTTTGCTTGAGATTGTTGATTTGTTGGACAATATCATCTTGAGCTAGAAAATCTTGAGGAACAGGAATCAAGAGTCCTTCAGCTTCGCTATTTAAGCCAGCATTGAGAAACTCTTCAAGGTTATTTTCTTGTTTCCAAATACTGCGAAGAAGGATAATTCTTTCAGGAGCTAAAGCTCTTATTTTACTTAAGATATCTATTTCACTGGTGCCCACTTCCAAGCAAACCTGTTCGGGGCTTCCCCAAGCTTGAGCCTGTTGCACAACTTCCAAATAGAGGGGATTCTCGAGAGAAGGGTGATTTTGTATGTTGAAGGCACCTGGATTAGAGGTATGAGTGAGAATAAAGACTGCATTTGTGCCATAGACCAAAAAAGGAGCAACATGATCTTGGCCGCAATAAGGAGTCAAAGTTACAGCATCAAATCCCCATTGTTCAAAAATCGTTCTAGCAAATTGAGTACTAGTATTGAGATCCCCATGCTTGGCATCTAAGATCACTGGTAGCTTGCCATCTATTTCTTTTAAAATCCTTTCTAGTAAGATAAATCCCTCAGCCCCTAGAACTTCATAAAAACCCAGAGTCAATTTGTAGGCGCAGATTAAATTTCGAGTCAAATTTATAACATCAAACAACCATTGCGATAAATTCCCCTTATATTTAGCTGGCATCATTTCTGGATTGGGATCTAAA
The DNA here is from genome assembly GCA_903887375.1 of uncultured cyanobacterium. Taxonomy (GTDB): domain Bacteria; phylum Cyanobacteriota; class Cyanobacteriia; order Cyanobacteriales; family Microcystaceae; genus CAISPN01. The sequence goes on along the minus strand of CAISPN010000032.1, from coordinate 43,500 downwards.
CTCAGAACCAGAAGGCTATTGTTGAGTACAATTGATTTCTTTAGCTTATTAGAGAAATTGGTCATTAAATTTATTTATGGTTACGACAACTTTGGGATATTGCCTCAATTGCAGGAGAACTTTTGCCAGTTCTATGAGATTCATTAGCCATGGCAGCCATGCTCTCAAAAGGAATTTCAGCCTGCAGTCGATTGACAAAGCAAGAGCATTGGCTCTCTACTAAATCTGCTGGTGCTCCTTTAGCATCGCCAGTTTTCACACAATTATCCATCAAGAGCTTGCCAAAACCATCAGGATAACCATTGTTATTGGTGTTGTTGGTAGACTCTGCTCGAACAGGAACAGTCAAACAAAAAAATAGAACAAATAAACTAATATCTAGAAGCCAAAAAGATTTTATTTGAGACATTACAGCTTGTGCTTGAAATAACAACTTTCCATCTACAAATGGGCCTATGCTAAGATCATCATACTAGGGATCAGCAGCAGGTGATGGAATAAATCATGTTTGAACGCTTCACAGAAAAAGCCATAAAAGTGATCATGCTCGCCCAAGAGGAAGCCCGCCGCCTAGGACATAACTTTGTCGGAACGGAGCAAATTCTCTTGGGACTGATCGGGGAAGGTACAGGAGTAGCAGCCAAGGTTCTCAAATCTATGGGGGTCAATCTCAAAGATGCCCGTGTTGAAGTTGAGAAAATCATCGGGCGCGGCTCCGGTTTCGTTGCGGTAGAAATACCCTTTACTCCAAGAGCAAAAAGAGTTCTAGAACTCTCGTTAGAAGAAGCTCGCCAACTTGGGCACAATTACATTGGGACAGAGCATCTTCTGTTGGGATTGATTCGAGAAGGTGAGGGTGTAGCGGCTAGAGTCTTGGAAAACTTGGGAGTTGATCTTTCTAAAGTTCGCACCCAAGTGATCCGCATGTTAGGCGAGACGGCTGAAGTAGCTGCTGGATCTAGTTCACAAGGAAGAACTAAGACTCCTACTCTAGATGAATTCGGCTCCAACTTGACTGAATTAGCTGCTAAAGGTAATTTAGATCCAGTAGTCGGCAGACAGAAGGAAATAGAAAGAGTAATCCAGATCCTTGGTAGAAGAACGAAAAACAACCCAGTCCTAATTGGTGAACCGGGAGTTGGTAAAACTGCCATTGCTGAAGGTCTCGCCCAAAGAATAGCCAATAGGGATATTCCCGATATCTTGGAAGATAAGAGAGTTGTCACTTTGGATATCGGGCTTTTGGTAGCTGGAACTAAGTACCGAGGAGAATTCGAAGAGCGCCTCAAAAAGATTATGGATGAGATTCGCCAGGCAGGCAATATCGTCCTAGTCATAGATGAGGTTCATACTCTCATTGGTGCTGGAGCTGCTGAAGGAGCGATAGATGCTGCCAATATTCTCAAGCCTGCTCTAGCTAGAGGGGAGCTTCAATGTATTGGAGCTACCACCCTGGATGAGTACCGTAAGCATATTGAGAGAGATGCAGCTCTAGAACGTCGTTTTCAGCCTGTTATGGTTGGCGAACCCTCAGTTGATGAGACTATCGAGATTCTCTATGGTCTACGTGAGCGCTATGAACAACATCACAAGCTGAAGATTTTGGACGAAGCACTAGAAGCAGCCGCCAAACTCTCAGATCGCTATATCTCAGATCGTTACTTGCCTGATAAGGCAATCGATCTAATGGATGAAGCTGGATCTAGAGTCAGATTGATGAACTCTCAGTTGCCAGATGCCGCCAAAGAACTAGACAAAGAACTGCGCCAAATCCTCAAACAGAAAGATGAGGCCGTCAGATCGCAAGACTTTGATCGAGCAGGTGAGCTTAAGGATAAAGAAATCGAATTAAAAGAGCAGATTCGCAGTATCGCTCAAGCCAAAAAAACAGAATCAGATAGAGGTAGCGAGAGTTCTCCTACTGTTACAGCAGAAGAGATTGCTCATATAGTTGCTTCTTGGACAGGTGTGCCAGTCAACAAGCTCACTGAGAGCGAATCTGAAAAACTGCTCAATATGGAAGATACCCTGCACCAGAGATTGATTGGGCAAGAAGATGCCGTCAAAGCAGTTTCCCGTGCGATTCGCAGGGCCAGAGTTGGCTTGAAAAACCCCGATCGTCCAATAGCTAGCTTTATCTTCTCTGGTCCTACTGGAGTCGGTAAAACAGAGCTAACTAAAGCACTGGCTTCCTACTTCTTTGGTTCTGAAGATGCCATGATCCGTCTGGATATGTCTGAGTATATGGAGCGCCATACAGTCTCCAAGTTGATTGGTTCACCTCCAGGCTATGTTGGTTATAACGAGGGCGGGCAACTTACAGAAGCTGTGCGTCGCAGACCATATACTGTTGTGCTATTTGACGAGATTGAAAAAGCACATCCTGATGTCTTCAATCTAATGCTTCAAATCTTAGAAGATGGACGCTTGACTGACGCCAAAGGTCGTACCGTAGACTTCAAAAACACCCTATTGATCATGACTTCCAACATTGGTTCTCAGGTGATTGAAAAAGGTGGCGGCTCACTGGGCTTCGAGTTCTCAGAAAACCGTTCTGATTCACAGTACAACCGCATACGCTCTCTGGTCAATGAGGAGCTTAAGAAGTTCTTCCGTCCAGAATTTCTCAACCGTCTAGATGAGATTATTGTCTTTCGTCAGCTCACCAGGAATGAAGTTAAAGAAATTGCCGAAATCCTGCTCAAGGAAGTATTCTCTCGTCTAACTGAGCAAAATATTGGTATTTCTGTAACTGATCGCTTTAAAGAGCGCTTAGTGGAAGAGGGCTACAATCCATCCTACGGAGCAAGACCACTTAGAAGGGCAATTATGCGTCTTTTGGAAGATGTTCTAGCTGAAGAGATTCTCTCAGGACGCCTAGGAGATGGCGATACCGCCTTAGTTGATATCGATGATGACAATAAAGTCACAATCACTTCAACTACGCCAGAGAGAAAAGCAGAGCTCTCTGAAGCAACTTCTTAACTCTTCTTTTCGTAAACTTACAAGCGTTTATCCATCTCAGCTTGAGATGGATTTTTTTTAGACTATAAAAGCTTTTTTTATGTTACTATCTGACAAATATTTTGTTAGATTCTCTGTCAGTAACTTTATGCTTCAAAATGATTACGCCAAAATCCCAGTAGCCATATTGTGTGGTGGCAAAGGAACCAGATTAAGAGAAGAGACAGAATTTAAACCAAAGCCCATTATTAATGTCGGAGATAGGCCAATTATCTGGCATATCATGAAATCTTATGCTCACTATGGTTTTAATAACTTTATGCTCTGTTTGGGCTACAAGGGCGAAGTGATCCGTGATTATTTCATCAACTACGATTGGAATCACACAGATATCAAAATAGGGCTAGGCAATAAGACAATAACAAAATTAGGCAATAGTCACGCAGAAGAAGATTGGCAAATTTGGATGATCAATACTGGCCCAGAGAGCATGACAGGAGGCAGGTTAAAGCGTCTTGCTCCCCACATCGAGAAAACCGGCAGTGATATTTTCTTGGCCACCTATGGTGATGGAGTTTCTGATATAAATATCAAAGAGGTTGTAGATTTTCATCTTGCTCACGGCAAGCTAGCTACTGTGTCCGCGGTTCGTCCTGCTTCACGCTTTGGTGAATTGGTGATTGAAAATAATCTAGTTACTAACTTCAAAGAAAAACCTCAGACTGCAGAAGGTTGGATTAATGGTGGATATTTTGTTTTAAATCGCAAGGTGTTAGATTTAATCGAAAATGATGATACAGTTTTTGAAGATCAACCACTGCGAACTCTATCTCAAATGGGAGAGCTAGGTGTCTACCAACACGAGGGTTTTTGGCAATGTATGGATACCTATCGTGAACTAGAGTTACTCAATAGTCTCTATAACTCTGGCAAAGCTAAATGGAAAGTATGGTAAGTTCATTCTGGCAAGGTAAAAAAGTTCTGGTAACAGGACATACGGGGTTCAAGGGCTCTTGGCTATCACTTTGGCTTCTCAATTTAGGAGCTCAGGTCAAGGGTTTGAGCTTAGAGGCCAATACAAACCCTTCACTTTTTGAGCAGTTAAATCTTGCCCAAGAGTTGGACCATGTTATTGGTGATATCAGAGATCTTGAGCTCGTCAAAACAAAAGTAAATTTATGGCAACCAGATCTGATTTTTCATTTGGCAGCTCAACCATTGGTCAGGCTCTCTTATACAGAATCGGTAGAAACTTGGAATACCAATGTGATGGGTACTATCCACATCTTGGAATCACTTAAAACTCTCTCTAATCCCTGCGCCTTGGTTTCCATTACCACAGATAAATGTTACGAGAACCGAGAATGGGTCTATGGCTATCGGGAAAATGATCCCCTTGGCGGTCATGATCCCTACAGTTCAAGCAAAGCTGGAGCTGAATTGGCGATCAGTTCTTGGCGCAGTTCTTTTTTCAACAAATCAGACAATCCTATTGCTATAGCTAGTGCTAGAGCTGGTAATGTAATTGGAGGGGGAGATTGGGCCCAAGATCGGATCTTGCCAGATGCTATGCGCTCTTTAACTAAAGCTGAGTCTATACCTGTGCGCAATCCCCGCTCTACCAGACCTTGGCAACATGTTTTAGAACCGCTATCTGGTTATTTGACTTTGGCAGAGCGTATCTACCAAACTCTTGGATCTAATGAGCCACAACAGTTGCAAAGTGCCTTTAACTTCGGACCTGCTCTTGATTCTAACCGGACAGTCAAAGAGCTAGTTGAAGCAATATTAGAACATTGGTCTGGTAGCTGGATCGATTGCTCAGATCCCAATGCTCCCCATGAAGCTAAATTACTAAACTTGATTACTGATAAGGCCTTTCATTTACTCAACTGGCAACCTGTTTGGAATTTTTCCCAAACAGTAGAAAAAACAGTTAATTGGTATAAGCAAGCCAGCACTATAGCAGATGGAGATCATAGTGCCTTTCGGCAATTAACCCTAGAGCAAATTGAGCAGTATCAAGAGCAAAAAATAAAATAATTGATGGAGAGATAGAAGGTGACACAGTCCCAAGAACAGCAACTGAGAGATAAGGTTTTTGATGCAGTTAGAGAATATTATCAATACAAGTTTCAGCCACGTCCCTTTGTGGCTGGACAGAATTACGTACCAGTTTCCGGTAAGGTCTTTGATGAACAAGAACTGGTTAAATTAGTCGATTCATCGCTTGATTTTTGGTTGACTACAGGACGCTATGCCTTGGAGTTTGAAGAGCGATTTGCTCAATGGATAGGAGTTAAGCACGTTCTATTGGTCAATTCAGGCTCTAGTGCCAATCTTCTGGCCCTTACCGCTCTTACCTCTCCTAAGTTGGGGGATAAAAGATTAGTTCCAGGAGATGAGGTCATTACGGTAGCTGCTGGATTTCCTACAACTGTCAATCCAATTTTTCAAAATCAATTAGTTCCGGTTTTTGTAGATGTTGAATTACCCGGCTACGATATAGATCTCAATCAGCTGGAATTAGCCCTTTCACCAAAAACTAAGGCGATTATGATTGCCCATACTCTAGGCAATCCTTTTAATCTTGAGAAAGTTATGGCTTTTGTCCAAAAACACGATCTCTGGTTGATTGAGGATAATTGTGATGCAGTAGGTAGCACCTATCAAGGACAAAAAACTGGTACTTTTGGTCACATATCTACAGTTAGTTTCTATCCAGCTCATCATATGACTATGGGAGAAGGTGGAGCTGTTTTGACTAATGATACCCGTTTGAAAAAAATCTTAGAATCTTATCGGGATTGGGGTAGAGATTGCTGGTGTCCACCAGGAGTCGATAATACCTGTAATAAGCGCTATGGCTGGCAATTGGGAGATCTGCCTTTTGGTTATGATCACAAATACACATACTCTCATGTTGGCTACAACTTAAAAATGACTGATATGCAGGCTGCAGTAGGGGTAGCCCAGTTAGACAAACTTCCTGAATTTATACAAAAGAGAAAGGACAACTATGCTTTTCTTCATCAAAATCTTCAAGATCTGCAAGATTTTCTCCTGCTACCTCAAGTAACTCCCAATTCAGATCCTAGTTGGTTTGGCTTTCCTATCTATGTCAAAGAATCTGCTCCTTTTAGTAGGAATGATTTGGTTAAATATCTCGAGGATAAAAAAATTGGCACTAGACTTCTATTTGCGGGGAATCTGCTTAGACAACCACTGTATGAAGGTTTAAACTACCGCGTGGTTGGAGATCTAGCTAATGCAGATAAGATTATGGAAAATGTCTTTTGGCTTGGAGTTTTTCCTGGTTTAACAAAAGAAATGCTGAGCTATGTTGTAAGCACGATTGCTCAATTCTGCCACCAATAAGACTATGAATAGACTATGAATAGACTATGAATATCCTAGAAAAAGATCTAGAGCATATTCTCAAGCATACTGAACCTCTTTGGCAGCAGTTAAAAGGCAAGAGAATTTTTATAACTGGTGGCACTGGTTTTTTTGGCTGCTGGTTACTTGAAAGTTTTATATGGGCCAACGAGAAACTCAATCTAGGTTCTAGCGCTGTAATTTTAACCAGGAATTCTGCAACTTTTGAGAAAAAGGCTCCTCATCTAGCCAATGACAATTCTATAGAATTCCTAACTGGGGATATCACTAGCTTTGATTTTCCCCGGCAGGAATTTTCTTATATTATTCATGCAGCGACCGAAGCTAGTGCCAAACTCAATCAAGAAAATCCCTTGCTGATGCTTGATACAATCGTCCAAGGTACAAGACATGTTCTGGATTTTGCTAGGGTATGTGGTTCACCTAAGATATTGTTGACTAGCTCTGGGGCTGTCTATGGCAGGCAACCACCTGAGATCACTCATGTTGCTGAAGATTATTTAGGATCGCCAGATCTTAGTGATCCTGCTTCAGCTTACGCTGAGGGTAAACGCTTAGCTGAGATGCTCTGCACTCTCTACTCTAAGCAATATGGACTAGATATAAAAATTGCTCGCTGTTTTGCTTTTGTCGGTCCCTATCTTCCCCTGGATATCCATTTTGCCATTGGCAATTTTATTAAAAATACACTTGAGGGAAAACCAATTAATATCACTGGAGATGGTACACCATATCGCTCTTATCTCTACGCAGCTGATTTGATGATCTGGCTATGGACAATTTTATTTCAAGGAAAAACCATTCGACCCTATAATGTAGGCTCTCAAGAGGCTCTGAGTATTAAAGAAACAGCCTTGGCGGTAGCTAAAAACAAAATCCCAGTTCATATCGCCCAAAAACCAGATCCCAATAAACCAGTCTCTAGATACGTACCCAGTACTAAAAGGGCTTTTTTAGAATTAGGATTATCAACCAGAATTGATCTTGATTCAGCAATCAATAAAACAATCGAGTGGAACTTGTCAAATAGTACCAAAAGCTAGAAAACTCGAAAAATTATTATTTCAAGATGGTGACAAGATTGTCAAAAGTTCAGCAAAACTCGAGATCTTACGCTGAGCTTGGAGGTGAGCCTTACCATAGCCATAGGTAACAGCAATAAAGCCAGCTAAGCCACAGAGTAAGGCCGCTTTGGCATCATCCTCTGAATCTCCAACAAAGACTGTTTTTTCAGGCTTGAGGTTATTTTTTTGAATCAGATAGTTTGTAGTAGCAGTTTTTGAGCTAAAGCTCGGCTCAAAAGAATCTGGAGAAATCACCTCAATAAATAAGTCTGATAAATTAAGGTGATTTAGTATTAATTTTGTGGGAAGAGTTGGCTTGTTAGTGACCACAAAAATATCTAGTCCCTGTTCCACCAATTGGGTGAGAGTCTCATGAATTTCCGGAAAAGCAATTGTCTCTAAACAACTATAGTGATCATAAATTTCACGATAGGCTTTTTCTAGTCTCAAAAGAGTTTGCTCGCTTGGGGAATCAAGAGACTGTAAAAATATTTCTTTAATTGGAGGTCCAATTAGATTTTTGGAAAAATGGTGCTCCACATTGGGTAAAACATTCTCGATAGCCAATAGAGCGGCCTGTTCTATACCGGGATGAGAATCTACAAGGGTACCATCAAAAGATCAAATTAAGGTCAATTAGTTGATTATGTCTTCTTGTCTCACTAAAAAGGCCTTTAATCTCCTGAAACAAGAGTGATAAACTGACTACTCAAAAAGCCACACTGGTTAATCGAAAATCACCATTGCAAAAATGGGGTTCGGTTGTGGGGATTGTTGGTTTGTCTGCTCGCAAGAAACTAAAGTTGATAATGTAACTTTCTTTGCTCAAACTCAAACAACTTGCCAACAAGAGCTTTTTTTAGTACACATTAATAACTAATTAGATCAGATAATCTGGGATAGAGCATATCTGAGCTGCTAATAATAGCTTTAGGTTCGATTTTATAGCTAGATTCTAGCTGTATCATGCCATCAAGACGGTAGACAATATGAATATTACTGGCAAATCTGAGAATACCTTCAATTCTAAATTGCTCTGCATTATTTAAAAAATTGAGGTTGATGGGCTCAGTTGCTAAGATATGCACCACCTGATCAGCCGGTGGAGGCAAAATATGACTACAATTAACCAGATAAGGCAGAAGAAGAAAGTTACTAATTTGACCCGATTGAGTGAGATCTAGTGGAATAATCCAACCTACTAATTTGGCTATTTTGCCCTCAATAGCCTGATTATATTTTTTTTGTTGGCGGCGGTTTTGAGAAATGGTTTCTCTTTGGGATAATAGCCAATTTGCATCAAGACCAGAAAGCTTAAAGTGATTTTCTATAATCGTTTCTTGAAGAGCATCAGCCCCTTGGGGATCAACTTTGCCATTTTTGATCAACCATTTGATCCGGCCCAAGATACTCAATTGTTCTAGTTGCTCTTGAGAAAGTTGGGCATAGGGATCTACTAAATTAGTAGGTTCAACTTTTAGAGATTGCCAATTTTCAATTGGAGATTCTCTCTGCTCAAAGTTCATATCTTAAAAATCAAATACAATATTTAAAGCTTTATCCATCATCAATAATAAGTTTTTTAGGGAAATAGCCCATGAACCAGCCTCCAACTAGCGATTCAATTCTCTTTAACAGAGTGAATCTCTTTGATGGTAAGAGTGAAAGCTTAATCAAGAATATCAATGTTTTGATTGAAGGGAACCTGATTAGCAAGATTTCCAGTGATGTAATTGATGCTCCAGGGGCAATGGTCATTGATGCTGGCCAGGATCGCTTTATGACTCCGGGTTTTATTGATGCGCATGCCCATCTGATGTTTCAGCTTGATATGTCACAATGGCTAAGCGCCGATGAAAATTATTTAGCCTATGTTTCTACCCAAGCTGCTAAATATTATTTACACAATGGTTTTACCACCATTCGCGATGCTGCAGGCAATACTTTTTCTCTCAAAAAGGCAATTGATCAGGGAATTGTAGAAGGTCCAAGGGTTTATCCTTCTGGTCCGCTGATTTCTCAAACTGCTGGACATGCTGATTTTCGTAGGGATAGTCATCCTTCAGCTCAAATTGCCAGAGAAACTGTTCCTTTTATGAAGTATGGCCATTTAGCAGTTGCCGATGGTAGAGCGGAGGTTCTAGTGGCGGTTAGAGAAGCATTGCGCCGCGGGGCTACGCAGATCAAGATTGCCGTTGGGGGCGGTACAGCTTCTTATTGTGATCCTCTCGATGTTGTGCAATATACAGCAGATGAAATTTCCGCAGCAGTGGAGGCGGCAGCAGACTGGGGAACCTATGTAATGGCTCATGTATATAACCCTAGAGGAATCAGAAGGGCCATTGACAATGGCGTAAAATCAATCGAACATGGTAACCTTGTTGATCAAGAAACTTTGCTCTATATGAAAGAAAAAGGGGTATGGCTCTCTCCCCAAGTTAAAGTCTATACTTTTTATCCTGTTGGTTACAATAGTGAGCAGATGAAAAAGCATGATCTAGCTTTCTCTGGGATAGACCATATGTTCAAAACGGCCAAGGAAATAGGTTTTGATAAAATAGTTTTTGGTACTGATATAGTTACCGATCTACAAAAAGTTAAAGATACTAATCAAGAGTTTATTCTTCGCGGGCAATGGTTTACTCCGGTTGAGGTTTTGCGTCAGGCTACATCTGTTGGTGCTGAATTATTGGCCCTTTCTGGCAATCGTAATCCCTATCCAGGCAAGCTAGGTGTAATTGAAGAAGGAGCCTTGGCAGATCTTTTGCTGATCAATGGCAATCCTTTAGAAAATCTGGCTATCTTAACCGAACCGCAAAAGAATATTGCTCTGGTTATGAAAGATGGCAAAATCTATAAAAATATCACATGATTTAATGAATAATATACCTGAGTTTAATCTGCCTAATAATAATTACACCGATAGCATAGCTCAACAAAGTTACTATATCAATAAAATATCACAAAGGTTAACTATAAAATTATCAAGAGATGAGTTAGTTCAACAGGTAACTACTAGTTTAATGAGCTCTCTTAATGTTGATCGCGTAGTTCTCTATTATTTCTATAGTCAATGGAAAGGACAGGTTACTTTTGAATGTTTAAGTAACATTAAATATACTATTTTGGGATCAACTGGAGCAGATCAATGTTTTACAGATGAATATGCCAAAATGTACTTAGAAGGAAGGTTCAAAGTTATTGATGATATAGAATTAGAACCAATTAGCGAGTGTCATCGTGAATTTCTAAGCAGTATTATGGTGCGGGCAAATTTGGTGGTTCCAGTATTAACCAAAGATAATAGGCTATGGGGTCTTTTAGTTGCTCATAGTTGCAAGGCAGTTAAACATTGGACAGATAAAGATGTTGAGCTGATGCAAAAAGGTAGCAAAATCTTGGCTGATTCTCCCTCTATTAATTAAATTTCTGTAATGTTTTCCAAGCCGAAAAGTGCTCAACCTGCTTTAGAGTTTATTCCTCCTTCACTGAACCTTTGGGTTTTAAGAGCAGCTTGTTGGCTGTTACCTTGGTGGATAAAATCGCAAACCAATATCAGCAAAATTGAGGTAGATGGTCTTTCTTCCTTAGTTGATCTATATCAACAATTTCAAGATGGTAAGGTTCGTTTTTTGCTAGCTTTTCGCCATCCTAATGTAAATGATCCCTATTGTCTGGTCTATCTGCTTTGGAAATTATTACCTCAACAGGCAAAAAAGCAGGGACTATTTCTCAAAACTCCTACTAATGCTCATTTTATCTATGATCGTGGGATTCCTCTTTGGGCAGGACCCGCTACTGGTTGGCTCTATTCAAAGCTAGGTGGTACTTCTATCCAACGCGGTAAAACTGATCTGATGGGACTGCGCTCAGCACGGGCGCTTTTTTTAGAAGGAGAATATCCTATGGCCGCAGCACCAGAAGGGGCTACCAATGGACATAATGAGATAGTTAGTCCACTTGAGCCAGGGATTGCCCAGTTGAGCTTCTGGTGTGTTGAAGATCTACGTAAAGCCCAACGCATCGAGAAGGTCTATATTTTGCCTGTAGGATTTCAGTATTTTTATCTGAGTCCTCCTTGGCAGCAAATCAACCAGTTATTAGCTCAACTTGAATCAGATAGTGGTTTGCCGATTGTAGAGCAACTAGAGATAATTGATCAAGATAATCTTTACCCAAGATTAACTAATCTGGCAGAACATCTTTTAGCAATTATGGAGAATTTCTATCGAGATTTCTATCATAAACCTATAGTGAAAATTGATACTCAACAAGAAAATATCATAGGTGCTCGTTTAAATAATTTACTCAATACGGCTCTAGAGGTAGCGGAAGAATATTTTAATTTACCAATGCAAGGTAATTTAGTAGATCGTTGCCGCAGATTAGAGCAAGCTGGCTGGGAATATATCTTCAGGGAGGAATTAAAATCTAACCATAGTCTTTCTGTAGTAGAAAAGGGCTTGGCAGATCGCCTAGCTCAAGAGGCTCAATTAAAAATGTGGCATATGAGAATTGTAGAAAGTTTTGTCTCAGTTACTGGCTACTATGTGAAACAAAAGCCAACTGCTGAACGTTTTGCTGAGACGATTTTACTGCTCTGGGATCTAGTAACTAGAATTAAAGGAGATAGTCCTTTTTCTCGCCCACACTTGGCTAAACAGAGGGTGCAATTAACAATTGGCCAGCCAATTTGTGTCACTGAGCGCTATGCTCAATATCAACAAGATCGCAAACATGCTGTCAATCAATTAACTCAAGATCTCCAGAGCTGCTTAGAGGCTCTTATAGTTTGATGGGTAATCATAGAATTTATCATTCACTTTTACTCTGCTGTCTGACATATTCTCGCAGAGAAAATGATAACAAAGACAGAGTATGAAGAGTTTACTTCTTTGATATTAATGAATTTTGGTGACCTTTTATTTAAGAAAAACTGAGACTGCTTAGTTTACCGTTAAAGACTCTAGACGTTGTTTAACATCAACTAGTATTTCTTTTGCATGCTCTTGGGAAAGTTGTTGTTTAATATAAAAAAGAGTAAGAAATAATTTATTTTTAAAAGTCAAAGCACCTATAACTGCGCAATTTTTGTGTGTTAATACAATCGGTTCAATATTGGCAACAAAAAAAATCTTCTCTAGATTCAAAATTCCATAATCACCTTCAAAAGGAATTTGTCCGATATTGGTGATGATCCCACCAGAGCGAACACTGCGTTGCCAGTATCTTTGGGGTGAAGGATTGTCAGAAACTGCGGTAGCGATTGAGTTTAAAGCAACAAGATGATCACCATTTCCAAGTTGCATATAAAGCTGTTGGTCTAAATATGCGGCTAAAGATTCAATAGTTGGAGTCACTAACAGATCTACTGGTGTTTCTAAACAAACTCTCAACAATCTCATTATTTCCCAGGGTAGCGATGGTTGAAAAAATCGACGGAGATTAACAACAGTAGTCGCTATTGTCTGCTTGGAATTAATAAATTCATATTTAGAAAGGGCGAGAGTAAATGCACTATTAATAGTGGCATTCATATGTATTTTGTGCTCATGATTCCAATCTATAATCCGCTGAGTTGTCGAGTTATCAAGCTCTACCATCAGATAACTTGATTTCAGTTCATCGTCAGTTCGCTTGGGCTGCTCTTGTATAGTAGATACTGTGGTTTTAAAATTTAAAGAATCTAGATCGGGGACAACATCACTAAAGCGGAACTTACTTGGCGAATTCCCCTGAGAGAGCAAACAATAAGTTTCTAAGACTTGGTTAATCATGGCAACTGCGGATAGACCATCAGCAATAGCATGATGAAAGCTAAATACCATCAACCCTTGTTGTTCCCCTAAGGCCACTGCCACACGCCAGAGAAGATTTCCCTGACCAGTAAATTTAGGACTCATTTGCTGATCGACAATCTCTTTCCACTGACTTTCTTGTTGATAGGTATATAGAGATAATTCAATGCGCTCATTGGTACGATAAAATTCACAAAACTGCTCGTCCCAATAAATAGTACTCTGTAAAAGAATATGTTCTGATTGAACATGGGAAAGAGCTGCGCGCAGTAGATTTAATTCGCAAGTACCGCGGTAGCAGCAGATCACAGAGAAATTCATATTTCCTGAACTACCTGCATCTAGTAGACATTCACCTCTCTCGATAATATTCATAAAGACAAATTTAGTATTGTATTCAAATTAAGTGTTATGAAATGTTAGTTCCTAGGTCTTTAAAACTCTTTTCTAGCTTAGTATAGTTACTATTGCATAAATCAAGAGGTAGCAGTGAAAATACTCAAATGTAGGGTTTCTCAATCCCTTTGGGATTTAATTGAAAAAAGACATAAAACCTCTGGTGAATCAATTAATCATATTATTGCAACTGCGCTTGCAGATGGACTAAAGGTACCAGATTATGGCACTCTTTTTCAGGTTTCCACCTCTGGTGCTTTAGTTGAAGGAGTGTATCAGGGAGCCATTTCTGTAGCCGAGCTCATGAAACATGGTGATTTTGGTCTAGGAACTTTTGAAGACTTAGATGGAGAGATGGTTGCCCTCAATGGACAATGTTATCAAGCACGCGCAGACGGAACCGTAACTATTGCTGATCAAAAAGCTCATGTTCCTTTTGCTGTGGTAACCAATTTTAAACCTGAACAGACAGTTAAACTACCTTCCATTTCTTCATTCAATGGACTGACACGTCACTTAGACCAACTTCGTAATACTGAAAACCTGTTTTTTGCTCTCAAAATTGAAGGGACTTTCGACTATATAAAAACAAGGGTTGTTTGTAAGGCTAAAGGTCCAGAAACTTTAGTTGAAAGTGCAGGCAAACAGACCGAATTTGAATTTTCTGATGTTAAAGGAACCCTAGTGGGATTTTGGACTCCAGAATATGCAAGGACTATAAATATTGCAGGCTATCACCTTCACTTTTTAACCGATAATCACAAAAGTGGAGGACATTTGTTGGATTGTCGTGCTAAGGAGTTAACGGTTAAGATTGAACATTCAGCCAATTTTCGTATGGCGATTCCAGAAACTGCTACTTTTTTAAAAGCCGATCTAACCCGTGATCCTAGCAAAGAGCTTGATCAAGCAGAACGTCAACATTGATTGTTTTTTATTAATATTATCTAGGAAAAAATATTATGTCTACTTGCGGAGCCAAAGTTCTAGTTAATAACCTCAAAGCTTAAGGCGTTGCACGCATTTTTGGCATTCCATGTGCCAAAGTTGATCGGGTTTTTGATGCCCCAGAAGAGATTGGAGAAGTTGTAGCCAACGTTTTTAGAACTGCCGAAAGTGGACAACAAGGAGCCGCTTTTGTCAGTTTACCTATGGATGTGATGATGGGTGAAGCTGATAATAAAATGTTAACCCCAGTATTTCCCCCAATTCTCGGCGCAGCTTCAGAAGATCTGATTGCTCAAGCAGTAACTGAAATAAACGAATCAAAGACCCCTGTGCTTTTACTGGGAATGTCGGCTAGTCGACCAGAGACAGCCCAAACAGTCCGTACTCTCTTTGCGAATTATCAGTGAACTACAACCATTTATAACCGATGATTTGACACTTGCCCTTGATATGGGTTCATTTCATATTTGGCATGCCCGCTATCTCTATATAGTTTCCGCCCCCAGCAGATGTTGATTAGTAATGGTCGGCAAACCCTAGGAGTGGCCTTTTAGGTCCTTTTGATGTAGTTAAATATGCAGAAGCATTCGGAGCTAAGGGTTTTCGCATTAATAGCCCAGAGGAAATTGCCCCGACACTAAAAAAAGCCATGGCTCTTCCAGGTCCTGTTTTAATTGATATTCCTGTTGACTATTCAGACAACATAAAATTGGGTCAAACCCTACATAGTGATATCATTTTCTGATTCCCTATTTAAAGCTAGGTAGGTGTTTAATCCTTGATAATGCTACTTTCCATAAGGGGGGAAACATTAAAACAATGGTGAAGAAGGCTGGTTATCAGTTGCTTTTTTTACCCACTTATTCTCCTGACTTTAATAAGATAGAACAATGTTGGTCTTGGCTTAAAAGTCGCATTCGTAAGTGTCTTGATAAATTTTATACTCTTCGAGATGCTATGGAGCATATTCTCATGCTTGCCTCTCTTTAAGCTCTGACTCTTGCTATAATTCAAAAATTTTCCAATCTGAATCAACAGCATTTAAAATTGTTGGTTTATGAAGATGAGCTAGTGCAACAGCAACAAACTTTCTCTATAATTTTTAAAACGTAAACTTGTCAAACCTTTGAGCGAATTTTTAGAGTATGTAGTCAAGTTTTTAAAGTCTCCTTTAATAGATTAACTAAGCGTTGATACGTCATTTCCAGGAAGCTTTCTACAAATATTTTAATTGCATTACTCATTTTTTTGTAAGTATCCTCTTGGGGTGATCATATAGTCTAGGTGTCTACTTGTACTTTGATTGCCAATAATGACAGTAGTCAACATATCTATAGGCAACTCCAGCATTTGAGCGAGTGTGCTCAATATTACTTGTTCTTGCTCTCTATAGGCAGATTTGACAATACCAATTGGCGTATCTAGAGATCTATGCTCTATTAAAATTTCCCAAGCTCTAGTTAATTGTTGTTGTCTTTGTTGGGATCTTGGATTATAAAGAGCAATGACAAAATCAGCTTTGGCAACTGCTTCTAGCCGCTGTTCAATCACAGTCCAGGGCGTAAGGAGATCGCTGAGGCTGATAGCACAAAAATCATGCATCAAGGGCGCGCCCAATCTAGCTGAGGCCGATTGCAAAGCTGTTATTCCTGGAATAATTTCAATTTGGGGATTGTATCCATCCCAATTTTGTTTTTGGAGGGATTCCAAAACTAGACCAGCCATTCCATATATTCCAGCATCTCCACTAGAAACCAGAGCAACCGATAAACCCCAGTTTGCTAACTCGATAGCTCTATTAGCTCTTTGCTGCTCTTGGGTAATTTGATAAGCTTCGATGATTTGCCCTGGTCTTTGAAGAGGTTTAAGCAGATCTAAATAGAGTTGATAGCCTATGATCACATCAACTTTAGTTAAAGCTAGCTTGGCAGCAGTAGTAAGCTGATCTAGACTACCTGGACCTGTGCCAATTAAATAGAGCGAACCAGTTTTGCCGATATATTCTTGCTGGGATTGGGAAATAGCTACAGTCACCCAGCCACTTTCATCTTGAAAGATAGTTTTAGGTACTATCAAGTTATCACCAGCAAGAATAGATGCTGCTTCAGCGACACTAACTGTCCCCACTTCGGACTCGACTATAGCAGAGGGATTAGGCACTTGCACTTGCTTTAAAGCTTCAGCACTATAGGTAAAAAAAGGAATATTGAATGATTTTGCTAGTTCAATAATTCCAATTTCATCAGCTTTAAGATCTATAGAAACTAAAGCTGCTATTGCAAATTTAGATAAATCATGGCGCTCTAGAGTCTGCTCTATTGATTTTTGGATCAGCTCCTTACTGGAATTGCGACTACAGCCAATCCCCACATAGAGAACTCTAGGATGCCAATTCACTTGGTCTAGAGAAAAGTCTTTGGATATTTTCGAGCTAATTGAGATTCTTGCTTGATAATCTTGGCTATTATTTTGTTCAAAAACAAAGGGATGCCCAGATGGTAAGTTATCTTGCCAGAGCTTAGAGCCATTTTCTTGAAGAACTTGAATCTTTTGACCTCTGGCTATTGCTGAGGCTACTTGGTTCCAATTGCCTTGTCCCTTGCGCCATCCCCAGGGATCTCCTAGAGTATCTACAGATGGTAATTTCATATTATTAGAAGCACCGGTGAGGATGACTTGAGCTCCCAAAGCCAAGGCAACCATACGAGCTAATTGATCGGCTCCGGCTTGATGTCCTCCCAGCAAGGAAATGACATATTGTCCGCTAGGATCAACTACTACTACAGCAGGATCAATTGACTTGTGCTCAAGTAAAGGAGCAACCAAACGAACAACAGCTCCGCAAGAAAGTACAAAGATAAAACCCCGGTATTGCGACCAGATCTTTTTGAGATGCTCACTTAGGGGATCTTGATAAGTTTGGCAATTGGGGCAGTCCACACCTTCGCCTGACCAAATAGTGAACTCCATAGTTGCAGATAGAGCATCAAAAATTCTGGCAGAATCAGGTAGCGGTGCAATTGCCGCAAGTGGAAAAAGCTCAAAGATCATAAAGGTGATATAAAGTTCTGAGGCTGTTGAAAAAAACCTTACTAAGATTGAAATGTGACCTAATCACTGGAGTCTTAGTAAAATGGTCAACTTCCAAACTCTTTCGGTCTCACCAAGAAGTCTAGATCGAGACTGCACAACTTTATCTAGACATGTTCTAGGGCAGTTTAACAGTTTTAGCGCCGAGGCGCAAGATCTCAGCGCACTAATGAATCGCATTGCTCTAGCCGGAAAATTGATCTCGCGTCGGCTTTCGGGGGCAGGATTGATGGAAGGGGTTTTGGGCTTCACCGGCGAAACCAATGTCCAGGGTGAACATGTCAAAAAAATGGATATTTTCGCCAATGAGGTGTTTATTTCGGTCTTTCGTCAAAGTGGACTGGTCTGTAGGCTAGCCTCGGAAGAGATGGAGCATCCTTACTATATTAAGGAGAACTGTCCAATTGGGCGATATACCCTTCTCTATGACCCAATTGATGGCTCTTCCAATGTCGATATCAACCTCAATGTAGGGTCTATCTTCTCGATCAGGCAACAACAGGGCGATGACATCGACGAGCAAGCTAGAGATCTTCTTCAAGATGGTCACCAACAGTTGGCAGCAGGTTACATTCTCTATGGACCAGCCACAGTTTTAGTTTATTCCTTAGGTAAAGGAGTTCACTCTTTTACTCTAGATCCTAGCCTGGGTGAATTCATTCTCACACAAGAAAATATCACAATTCCCAGCAAAGGCAAGGTTTACAGCACCAATGAGGGAAACTTTTGGCAATGGAATGAACAAATGAGAGATTATGTTCGCTATGTTCACCTCAATAATGGCTATACCGCCCGCTATGGTGGCGCATTGGTAGGAGATTTTCATCGCATTTTGTTACAAGGAGGTGTATTTTTATATCCGGGCACGGTCCAAAAACCAGAAGGTAAGTTACGCTTACTGTATGAAAGCGCCCCTTTAGCATTTTTAGCCGAGCAAGCTGGTGGTAGAGCTAGCGATGGAGATAGAGAAATACTAGATATTATTCCTCAACAATTGCACCAGCGCAGTCCCTTGATTCTAGGAAGCTCTGAAGAAGTAAAACTAGTTGAATCTTTTTTGCAAGCAAAGTAAAAAATTAAAGGAAATTATCAATCATGAACAATCCAATTTTAGAAATTGTGCAGCAGTTCGGTCAAAGCATCTGGCTAGATAATCTCAGCCGCGATTTAATCGCCACAGGTAGCCTTAAAGAAATGATAACTAGTAGAGGTATTGTTGGAATCACCTCCAATCCAGCAATCTTTGAAAAGGCAATCAACGGCAATCAAATTTATGATCGAGATATCGAAGCAGGAAACAAAGCTGGGCTTTCAGTGTTGCAAGTATATGAAACTTTAGTATTTGAAGATATTCGCAATGCCTGTGATATCTTGCTCCCTGTCTATGAGGCTACCAACGGAGCCGATGGTTATGTCAGCCTAGAAGTACCTCCAACTATAGCTAAAGACACCGCTAGCACTATTGCTGAGGCTAAGCGTTATTTCAGTCATCTTGGACGCAAAAATCTGATGATTAAAATACCTGGTACTTCCGAGGGCTTACCAGCAGTGAGCGAGGCAATCAGCAGTGGTATCAATGTCAATGTGACTTTACTTTTTTCAGTAGAGAGCTATGTTAATACTGCCTGGTCCTATATCAAGGGCTTAGAAGAGCGCGCAGCTAGAGGTGAAGATATTAGTAGAATTGCCTCGGTAGCGAGTTTCTTTCTTTCTCGTATCGATACCTATATTGACGATCTACTAGATAACAAAATCAAAAAAGGTGTCGATGAAGCTACTGAAAGTAAAATTCTCTCTATCAAGGGAAAAATCGCTATTGCCAATGCTAAAGTAGCCTACCAGAAATATAAAGAGATATTCTCTAGTGAGCGTTGGCAAGCTCTCGAAGCTAAAGGTGCCAAACCACAGAGACTGCTTTGGGCAAGTACTGGAACTAAAAACCCGGCCTACAGTGATGTTATGTATGTAGATGAGCTGATTGGACCTAATACTGTTAATACATTGCCTCCTCAAACTGTAGAAGCCTGCGCTGACCACTGTAGCCCAGGCAGTAGAATCGAGAGCGACATAGAACAAGCCTACGAGATAATTGATCTGCTCAAAGATCCTGATGTCAATATTGATTTAGATCAAGTGATGGCTGAATTGCTAGAAAATGGCATTGAGCTGTTCGTCAAGCCCTTTGATTCGCTGATAAAATCGCTTGAAACCAAAATGAAGCAACTTACTCCTACAAGCTAGAGGTACTACAATATGGCTACAATGATGGAAAATCCACTGCGCGTTGGACTACGCCAAGAAAGAACCCCCGAGCCACAAATTCTGGTGATATTTGGAGCATCTGGGGATCTGACTATGCGCAAACTAGTACCTGCCCTCTATCAGATGAAAAAAGAGCGACGATTGCCACCTGAGATGACTATCGTCGGGGTAGCTAGACGCCCTTGGAGTGATGATTATTTCCGCGAGCAGATGCGCCAAGGGATTGAAGATTTTTCCGATGGCATTGGCAACCAAGAGCTCTGGCAGGACTTTGCTGCAGGACTTTTTTACTGTTCTGCTGACATGGACAAGCAAGAAGACTATCAAAAACTCAAAGCCCTCCTAGAAGAAATTGATGGCAAAAGAGGAACTAGAGGAAATCGGGTCTTTTACTTAGCTGTATCGCCTAATTTCTTTGTGCCAGCTTTAAAAAACTTGGGGGCTGCTGAAATGCTCAAAGATCCCCTTAAAAGTCGCATTGTCATAGAAAAACCTTTCGGAAGAGATTTGAGCTCTGCTCAGTCTCTCAATCGAGTGGTGCAAAAAGTCTGTAAAGAAGAGCAGGTTTACCGCATAGACCATTATTTGGGCAAGGAAACTGTGCAGAATCTGATGGTCTTTCGTTTTGCTAACGCCATCTTTGAGCCAATCTGGAATCGTCAATTTATTGACCATGTCCAGATTACCGTAGCTGAAACTGTAGGGGTAGAAGATAGAGCCGGCTATTATGAAAGTTCAGGTGCGCTGCGTGATATGGTGCAAAATCACCTCTTGCAGTTGCTTTGTCTGACTGGGATGGAACCGCCGAATGTTTTGACACCTGACACTCTGCGTACTGAAAAAGTAAAGGTGCTCCAAGCTCTGCGTCTGGCAGATCTAGACAATATAGAAAATTGTTCCGTTAGAGCCCAGTACGGATCTGGCTGGATGCGCGGCAAGCCAGTAGACGGCTATCGTCAAGAGCCTGGAGTTAAAGAAGGCTCTACCACACCAAGTTATGTGGCGATGAAATTGCTGATAGATAACTGGCGCTGGCAGGGTGTTCCTTTTTATTTGCGCACAGGTAAAAGACTCCCTAAGAGGGTGACTGAGATTGCTATTCAATTTAGAGAAGTGCCTCTTTTGATTTTCCAATCAGTAGCCCACCAGAACAACGTCAATATCTTGAGTATGAGGATTCAGCCCAATGAAGGAATCTCTCTGCGCTTTGAGGCCAAAATGCCTGGAGCAGATTTGCGCTCGCGCACAGTTGAGATGGACTTTAGCTATGGCTCTTCCTTTGGAGTAAATACTTCTGATGCCTATCATAGACTGCTTCTAGATTGTATGTTGGGGGATCAGACTTTATTTACCCGAGCTGATGAAGTAGAAGAGGCTTGGCGAGTAGTTACCCCGTTGATTATGAATTGGGATTCACCGGCCCTGCAAGATCAAGTCTCACAATATGAGGCGGGTACTTGGGGACCATCGCGCGCCGAATGGTTAATTAATCAGGATAATCGTCGTTGGCGCAGATTATAAATAAAAGAGGATATTGAGTTTAAATCTATGACTACTACTGCTCCTTTAGTTTCCCTACAAGCCCCTAAAGATGTCTCTCTAGATGATATTGAGGGTGAATTGAGAGCGATATGGCAACAGAATAATATCTCAGAAGAAGGAATCAATGCTACCAGGGCATCTACCTTTACCCTGGTTATCTACGAACCAGAACCAATCCAATCTCTCTTATCAGCTTTGGGCTTTTATACTGGCCCAATTGATGGAATTTCTGGAGGTAGAACTACAGCAGCAATCAAAGCGGCCCAAAAAGCTTATGGTCTAGCTGAAACGGGCTACTCTAGTGTGGACTTTACCCAAAAGTTACGTGAAGAGGTGATTAAAGAGAGAGAAAGTGGAATCAAGTCTTTGTACCATGCTATCGATCTTGCTCCCGATATGGCAGGAGCAGCTATAGCTGATGCGATCGCGCTTGCTAATCCCTGCCGTATAGTTACAATCTCCCCAACAACTGAATCTGACGAAGGGGTCAAGGTTCAGGTTTCGGCCTACTGCCCAGTACAAAAAAGTGCAAGTAGTACTTTGATCTGTTGTGAATATATCACCTTGAGAGGAACTACTGATGCACTTGAGCGCATTGGTGGGTTGATAACTGAGCTGGTAATCCCGGAATTGCCAAAATTTCTCTGGTGGAAAGCCTCACCAGATCCTAATTTTGCTCTCTTTCAGCGCTTAGCCAGTCAAAGTAGAGCAATTATTATTGACTCTAGTAATTTCATCCATCCAGCAGAAGATCTCTTGGAAGTTAGCAAGATGATCGATGCGGGAATGCCCATAGCCGATTTGAATTGGTTGAGACTAGCTTCTTGGTTGGAACTGACGGCTCAGGCTTTTGATCCAATTGAAAGACGTCCAATGATCAAAGAGGTAGATCAAGTCATTGTTGACTATGAGAGAGGCAATATCTCCCAAGCTTTAATGTACCTTGGTTGGCTTGCTAGCCGCCTACAATGGCAAGCTGTATCTTTCAAACATGAAGGGGGAGATTATGATCTAATCAAGATTACCTTCAAAAGTGAGCTCAAAGAAAACATTGAAGCTGAATTAGCTGCAATTCCTTTAGGAGAGCCTGGTGAGATTCTTGGAGATCTAATCAGCTTGCGTTTGGGTTCTAGTAACATTGAAGCTGATTGCACCACGGTCCTCTGCTCTAGTACAAGAGGCTGTATGCGTATGGAAGCAGGGGGAGGAGCTCAATCGGGCTATATCCAACAGGTTTCCTCAATGGCTGATCAAAAAACTGAAAAGTTGATTGGACAGCAGTTGCAGCGCTCTAGTGGAGATTTACTCTATAACGAGACCCTCAAAGTCGTTCAGGAGATTCTCTTACTGAAATATTGAAATGGCTCTTTTGATTGCTGGCGAGAGGAGTGGGGTTGGTAAAACAACCATCACTCTGGCTATGCTGGCTTTTTTGCGTAGCCAAAACTATAAAGTTCAATCTTTCAAGGTGGGGCCAGATTATATAGATCCTATGTTTCATGCGGCTATCACAGGAAGCCCCTGTTATAACTTGGATCCTATTTTGACCTCTTTAGATTATGTCAAAGATAGTTTTGCCAGGCGCAGCCAAGCCAAGGAAATGGCGATAGTTGAAGGGGTGATGGGGCTATTTGATGGAGTGCAAAATGATAATGTTCTGGATTACGGCAGTAGCGCCCACATAGCCCGCATACTCAATTTACCTGTAGTTTTAGTTCTAGATTGTGCCAAGATTTCTACCTCAGTAGCAGCTATAGCTCAAGGTTATCGAGACTTTGATCCCAATGTAAAAATAGTCGGCGTGATTCTCAATAGAGTCAAAAGTGAACGGCATAAAGAGTTTTTGCAATTGGCTTTAGATTCCATTTCCATGCCAATTTTAGGCATCTTACCAATGGAAGATAGACTGTTGCTACCTGAGCGCCACTTGGGCTTAGTGCCAATAGCAGAAATGGATAATCTCACCGATTTTAGTCAAATGGCAGCGCAAATTGTTGCCAATCACTTGGACTGGTCAAAGTTATTTCCTTTACTCAAGTTAGAAGCAAAAAATTATTCCAGCCCAGTAAATGAGCCAATTGCTTCGGTAAAAATTGCCTTAGCCCAAGATAAATCCTTTAGTTTCTACTACGGCGATCAACTAGAGATCTTGCAAGAATTAGGCGCCCAATTGATCCGCTGGAGCCCCCTTGAAGATCCAGATTTACCCAAAGATTGCCAAGGTATGATCTTTGGAGGTGGTTTTCCTGAGGTTTTTGCCGAAGGGCTCAGTGCCAATTTATCAGCTAGATCTGCGGTATTTAAGAATATAAAAAATGGAATGCCAACTTACGCTGAATGTGGTGGATTAATGTATCTTGGACAGAAATTGACTGACCACCAAGGGCAAAGCTGGGATATGGTTGGTTCAATTGCCACTCAAAGTAAAATGACCAAAAGTTTAACTTTAGGCTATAAACAGGCTCTAGTGTTGCGTGATACCCAACTCTTTAAAAAAGGAGAAAAGCTTATTGGGCATGAGTTTCACTATTCAAAAACCGATGGTATATTAACAAATCCTCTTTTTAAAATCTCTCGTTATTCTAGTAAGCAGGAAAAACAATGGCAAGATGAAGGGTATCATCTCTATAACCTTCATGCCTCATACCTTCACCTTCATTTTGCTCAAAATAACTCTCTAGCTGCAAGATTCTTGCGCTGCTGCCTTGACTTTTCCCCAAAAAATCACTAAGATAAAATTTATAGAAACTTACAGCAAATTTAACCATATAGGAAATACAGGAGGTGATGCCCATGATAGATAGTAGTAAAAACATGGGTCTCCTAGTTGAAGTTAGCCGGCTGTGTGCCGGAGCCGTTCTTTAGTCTTGTATTAGAGATCCTTCCGGCAGTCAGGCTCAGCTAGAAGACCCAAAACAATTAAGCCCCCGTTTGAGAGCAACTCAAGCAGGGGCTTTTAGCATCATTACAGATTAAAAAAATATTAATTTTGCCTAAAATCTACAATCTGTGCTTATAATAGTGAAGTGTGAAGACTATCGTTTTCTTTGTATAGTCAAATCTAATGTGTGAGGAGAAAAATTTAAAGATGTCAAAAATCTTTTGGAAATCATTATTGACTGGTAGTGCTGCAATCGGTGTAGCGCTCTCAATGTCCGTGGCTAATAAAGCTCAAGCTGATACTGTTACCCCAGCTCAAGATTCATCAACTGTTAACCAACTTGACAAATATAGCAGCGAAGGTCAAGTTAACACCAAAGATCAAATCAGTTCTGTAAGTGAGCTTCGCGACGTTGCTCCTACTGATTGGGCTTATGAAGCTCTCAGAAGCTTGGTTGAGCGCTATGGTTGTATCGTAGGTTATCCTGATCGTACCTACAGAGGTAACAAACCCCTAACTCGTTGGGAATTTGCAGCTGGTTTGAACGCTTGTATGAACACTCTAGAGCGTTTGATTCAAGAAAACTCAGTTAGCAAAGAAGATATCGAAAAACTCAAAAGGTTGATCCAAGAGTTCCAGTCTGAATTGGCTGCTCTTGGCGCTAAAGTTGACAACTTGGAAGGACGTGTATCCTTCTTAGAAAATCATCAGTTCTCAACTACCACCAAGCTTTCTGGTGAAGTTATTTTCTCCGTAGCTGGTGCGACCAATGCTGATGCCGCAGTAGTATTCCAAGACCGCGTACGTCTATTATTCGATACAACTTTCTCTGGTCAAGATGTATTGCATGCTCGTTTAGCTGCTGGGAACGTTGCTCAGTTTGCTAGCCCTTACCAACTCTACGATCCATACACTAATACTACTTACACCAACTATGCCCCCTCTCCTGCAACCACATTGGCTTCTGGTGTAGGCGTTGGCTCTGGCAACAACAGTGTAGCTATCGACTGGTTAACCTACCAAGGTTCACTTCATTTTGGTCCTGGCGTAGCTCTAGATACCTATGTTGCAGCAGTAGGCGGTGCTTGGTATGACTTCGTTCCTACTGGCAACCCTTACTTCAATGACTATGATGGTGGTGGCGGTGCTCTTTCTGCATTCGCTCAAGTTAGCCCCATCTACCGTATCGGTGGTGGATCCGGTGCTGGTATAACCTTAAAACTAGGCTTCCTAGATAACGTTCTTGGCTCTTCTACCGGTTCTACTGGTTTTAGTATTGGTTATTTGGCTACTAACGCTTCTAGCCCTAATTACGGTCAAGGTCTCTTCGGTGGTGGCTATGGTATCTTGGGTCAATTGAGTGCTAACGTTGCCAATATCGTCAACTTAGGACTGACCTATGTTAACGGTTACGCTCCTGCAGGAACCCCTGTCTTTGGTATGGGTGGAAGCTATGGACTTGTTGGAACTAATCTTGCCAACGGTCTTCCTTCTCCAAATGGACAATATAACCCAGGCACCAATGGTAATAAATCCATCAACAGTTATGGTTTCCAAGCTTCTATAACTCCTTTCCATGGTGTCAGTGTCAGCGCATTCTTTGACTACACCAATGTTAACTACGTAGGTAGTTCTGGATATTCTCCTAACACCTTTATTGGTGCTCAAGGTAGTGCTGATGTTTGGTCCTACGGTGGTGGTATTGCTGTTGCCGACTTGTTCAAAGAAGGTAGTGTCCTCGGTTTCTACGGTGGTGTTCAGCCTGACTTTGGTAATGTAACTGTCTACAATAGTACCAATGGTAACTATACAGGACAAGTTAACAATACTCTTGGTGGTTCTCCAGTTCACCTAGAAGTGTTCTACAAATACCCTGTTACAGACAACATTTCTGTAACTCCTGGTATAATTTGGTTGAACAACCCAACTCAGCTAGCTGGCAGCTCTTCTCAGCTAATTGGTGTTGTCCGCGGAACTTACAAGTTCTAATCTAGTCTAAATAGACTGTAGGGGCTCCCATAAATGGGGCCCCTTATTTTTTTAAAAAAGTGAGCAGCAGTAATCTCTACAACATCTTAAAAATCAGCCCACAAGCTGGTCAAATTGAAATTAAAACTGCCTACAGAAGGCTGGTTAAACAATATCATCCTGATAGCCAGAGCTCTACAGCTGATCATCAAAAGATAGTAGAGATCAACGCGGCCTATGAAATACTTGGCGATCCTCAAAGGCGGCTTGAATATGATTCTAAGATTCAAGATCGCCAGCAAAAAGCCCAAAAAGAATATAAAAACCAAAGACAAAAGGTTAAAGATGACCAATGGGAACTAATTTATTGGCAAAAGACAATCTTTACACCTATTAAAAAAAACACATCTCAAATTTTGAAATCTTTTGATATCCAGATAGATTATCTAGAAGCAGATCCTTATGATGATCAGCTGATGCAAAATTTTCAAGATTACCTGAGTGATTCTCAAGTTACTCTAGATAAACTTAAACTACTTTTTACATCTCAGCCTAACCCAGCTAAACTAGCCAAAACCGCAGCTAGTATTTACTATTGTCTCAACCAAATTGCTGATGCCTTAGAAGAACTGCAGCGCTTTAGCAATAGTTATGACTACAGTGCGCTTCATCAAGGTCAAGAGTTTTTTCGTCTAGCAAGGCAATTTCTCTGTGAGAGTGATCAACATTTGCGATATATCAAATACTAAGCCTTAGAGTGACATGTTAGAATTTTGATTGAGAACCTTTGCTAAATCTATGCAGTGTATAATTAACCGCCGAGCAGAATTTGCAGCTAGTCATCGTTACTGGTTAAGTGAAATTGCAGAAGTTGAAAATCTCAGGCTGTTTGGCCCTACTAGTAATTATCCTGGACATGGTCATAACTATGTACTCTACGTGTCTTTGATAGGAGATATAGATCAATATGGTATGGTTAATAATCTCTCTTATGTCAAACAAGTAATTAGCCAAAATGTAATTAATTATTTAAATTTTAGTTACTTAAACGAGGTTTGGCCGGAATTTGGGCAAACTTTGCCAACTACAGAAAACATTGCCAGAGTGATTTGGCATAGACTTGAATCCCATCTTCCCCTATACAAAATTCAACTATTTGAAAGCCCCAGTCTTTGGGCAGAATATCGAGGACAAGCCATGCAAGCAACTCTAAGTATCCAGACTCACTTTAGCGCCGCTCACAGATTAGCCTTACCCCACCTTGACCAAGCTGAAAATGAGGCAATTTATGGCAAATGTGCCCGGATAAATGGACATGGTCATAACTATCATTTAGAAATTACCGTCGCTGGGGAGATAGACCCTAGAACAGGAATGTTGATTGATTTAGTTGAGCTTGAAAAGGCAGTAAAAGACTATATTGTAGAGCCAATGGATCATACTTTTCTCAATTACGATATAGCCCATTTCGCAAAGAGTGTTCCTACTGCGGAAAATATTGCCCTTTATATCGCTTTAACCCTTCAGAGCCCAATTTCAGCCCTTGGCGCTAAATTAGAAAAGGTTAAACTAATTGAAAGTCCTAACAACTCTGTAGAAATACTCTGTGATGGACTCAGTTCTGAGTTTCTCAAAACACAACAAAAGGTTACTTTTTGCTGATAAACAGACGATAATGGTTTATCATTCAAGAGAAACTATCAACCTGCGATTGTTGTTTGATAATATTAGCAAAAGCTTCAGTCTATTTTGATAGATTGACGCATGTTCTAGTCATAACCCATTAACATAAAAGGATTAGGTCAATTATGGAATCTAAACCCCTAAACGAAATTGAATCTTTTGAACCATCCTCCGAGAGAGTTGGTAATATTGTTTCGTCTACTTCGGCCGATTTTAACCCTGATAAAGTTGGCAAAGTTTTTTCTCCCTCAACTACCGATAAAGCATGGCAAGAGTATATCGAGCCAGTTTTTGATGTTCTTGGCAAAATACCCGAATCTTTGGGCAGTTTTTTCAGTGACTACCAAAAGCCCTTAGTGACTCTTGGCTTGATCCTAACTGCCATAGTCAGTGTAAAGGTTATCCTAGCGGTACTTGATGCCATTAGTGATATACCCTTGCTAGGCTCCCTTTCTCAATTGGTCGGCTTAGGTTACATTGTTTGGTTTGTTTATCGTTATCTCTGGAAAGCTGAAAACCGTAGAGAGCTTTCCCAGGAATTTGAGGCGCTCAAACATCAAATATTTGGTAGACACGACTAGTATTTTCTAGCCAATAAAAAAAACCCCTCACCATGCATGAGGGGTTTTTTTATTATGAGAGAGTTTTATTCAGCATCAAAAGAAGTTGCTACTCTAGCTCTACGGCTTTCTTCAAAGAAACTATGATAAACATAACCAGCTAGGATCGCTCCAACTAAAGGAGCAAACCAGAATAACCAAAGCTGTCCAAGGATTTCTCCATTACCAGCAAATAAAGCAACACCAGTGCTACGAGCAGGATTAACAGAAGTATTGGTAATAGGAATACTGATCAAGTGGATTAAGGTGAGCGCCAAACCAATAGCAGCTCCAGCGAAACCAGCAGGTGCGCGGTTATCTGTGGCTCCTAAAATAACGATCAAGAAGAAGAAAGTTAATATCACTTCAGCAAGCAAGCAAGCCCACAGAGAATAACCTAGTGGGGAGTGATCACCGTAGCCATTGGTTGCCAAGGGATTACTTCCAGTTAAAGCAAAACCAGCTTTACCATTAGCGATGATTGAGATGACCAAACCAGCAATGATAGCGCCAACTACTTGGGCAATCACATAGGGTAGCAGTTCGCTCTTGGGAAAACGTTTAGCTGCCCAAAGACCAAATGAAACTGCAGGATTAAAGTGTCCACCAGAAATATGACCAAAGGCGTATGCTCCTGTAAAAACAGTCAAGCCGAAGGCTAAAGCAACACCTAGAAAACCAAGACCAAGTTGGTTGTTGTCTCCATTGGGGATAGCAGCGGCAAATACTGCACTACCACAACCACCTAAAACCAACCAAAAAGTACCAAATGCTTCCGCAAGATATTTTTTCATTTTTTTTTCCTAATTTTGAAATTGACTCTATCGAGATTTCTTTAATTTACCAACAAGCGCGAAAATTCACGCTCTGACTTTAGTATTGTATAATCATTTTTCAAAAAAAGATCTCTAATATGTATAATGCTTTACTTAAAATTTATAACTTTCTATTGTTTTATCTGTCCTAATTACAAAAAATCAGCCCTTCAATAGCCAGCCTAAAATCATACCCATAGTGCCAAAGCGTAAAGCTTGCCAAAAAACATCCCCAATTAGCCCTTTTTTTACAGCTTGCCAAAATAAATAGCGTAACTGGTTATCTCTCAACAGTCCACTTTCGAGAATTAGTTCAAGTTCTCCCAATTGCGCTCGAATATTCTCTATCTCAGCGCTCATTTGTGGATTGATTTCTAATTTTGTTAGTTCATATGATAGCTCTTTTTGCTGTTGCTGAGCTTGTTGAATCTGCTGATAACGGTAAGAGAGTTGCTTTAATTTATAGTTAAGCTCAGAGAGATTTTCTTCAAAACTTTCAGATGACATTAGTTCTATTTATCTATTAAAAGAGTGCCCCAATAGAGACACTCTTAATATTTTCTAGCGAGCTAGAGCTGGCGAGTTTTCTCTCAAACTAACAAGAATGGCATCGACATTTTTCTTGGCATCGCCAAAGAGCATTCTTGTATTTTCCTTATAGAAAAGAGGATTATCTACACCGGCATAACCGCTGGACATACCCCTTTTCATGACCACTACCTGACCTGCATGCCATACTTCGAGTACGGGCATTCCAGCAATAGGACTACCTGGATCTTCTAGTGCGCTGGGATTGACTGTATCATTAGCCCCAATCACTAAAACCACATCGGTCTCTCCAAAATCTTCATTAATCTCGTCCATTTCTAGAACAATGTCATAGGGCACCTTAGCTTCAGCTAAAAGCACATTCATATGTCCAGGCAATCTGCCGGCTACTGGATGTATACCAAAGCGGACCTTGACCCCATTGTCACGCAGCAGTTTAGTGATTTCTGAAACAGGATGCTGAGCTTGGGCTACAGCCATACCATAGCCAGGAGTGATGATCACATTTTTAGCCAAGTAAAGTAATTCAGCCGTTGCCTGAGCATCGATGGGATTAACTTCACCTTGAGGCTGCTGAGCGCTACTTTGGCTACTAGAGGTTCCTTGGCCAAAACCACCTAAAATCACACTGATAAAGGAGCGGTTCATAGCTTTGCACATAATAATGCTCAAAATAGCACCACTACTACCTACTAGAGCGCCAGTGACGATCAATAGGTCATTAGAGAGCATAAAACCAGCAGCTGCAGCTGCCCAGCCCGAATAGCTATTGAGCATTGAGATCACCACGGGCATATCAGCCCCACCAATGGCAGCTACTAGATGAACACCCAAGATTCCGGCAAGTACAGCCATAATCAATAGGGGCTTAAGTCCACCTGTGCCCTCAGATTGCATGTAGCTAAAGGCTAGATAGATAGAGCCTAGCAAAAGCCCAATGTTGAGCAGATGGCGAGCAGGTAACATCAATGGCTTACTAGAGATGATTGCTCTCAATTTACCAAAAGCTACGATAGAACCGGTGAAAGTAACTGCGCCAATGAAAACGCCTATGTAGATTTCTAATTTGTGGATGGTCTCTTCTACTCCTACCAAAGAAGAATCCCCAAGATAATTGGCTATTCCCACTAGTACTGCGGCTAGACCCACAAAACTATGCAAGATGGCGACCAATTCAGGCATAGAGGTCATCGCTACTCTAGAGGCTAAAAAGGCTCCGATGACAACTGCTGGCAAAATTGCGCCTAGCAAAGTAGTATAGCCAGTGACGACTGAACTAGCTGCAGTTGCCACAAAGGCCACAACCATGCCCAAGATACCATAGACATTTCCCATGCGGGCGCTTTCTTGATTGGAAAGTCCAGCTAGAGAGAGGATAAAGAGAATACTGGCAGCTATATAGGCTACCGTCAGTAAGTTACTAGACATATCTAATCCCTCTGAAACATTTTAAGCATACGTTGTGTGACCAAAAAGCCACCGGAGATGTTGATTGTACCTATCAAGATCGCAATTGCTCCCAAAATTGTGATAGGAGAATTGAGCGGACCTGAAATTTGCAGCATACCACCAATGATGATGATCCCAGAGATGGCGTTCGTCACGCTCATCAGCGGGGTATGTAAAGCTGGTTTGACATTCCAAATTACCTGCCAACCTACAAAACAAGCCAGGACAAATACTGTAAAGTGCGACAAGAAAGAAGCAGGTGCATATAGTCCCACCAAAAGCAATGGTCCAATAACTAATAAAGGTACCAGCCAGGGATTTGCTTTTTTAGGGGTTTTCTCAGGCGCACTATGTACCACAGCGGCCGGTTTGACAGGTGTAGGTGATGGATTACTCACTTTAGGAGCAGGCCAGATTATCTCACCTTCATGCAAAACTGTAGCACCGCGGATTACTTCATCTTCAAGATCAACTCGATAGTTTTCAGCCCCACCCATATCTTTGAGCAGATGCCAGAGGTTAGTTCCATAGAGTTGGCTGGATTGACTGGCCATGCGGCTCGGCAAATCAGTCAAACCAATGATTGTCACGTCGTTGTATTTGTAAATTTCACCTGGTTTGGTTAATTCACAATTGCCTCCTTGTTCTGAGGCTAAATCGACAATCACAGAACCAGCTTTCATACTAGAGACCATGGCCTCAGTAATCAGCTTAGGAGCGGGTTTACCAGGAATCAGCGCTGTTGTGATGATGATGTCTACTTCTTTGGCTTGAGCAGCAAAAAGAGCCATCTCGGCCTCAATAAACTCCTTACTCATGGTCTTGGCATAGCCACCTTCACCAGTGCCATCTTCAGCAAAGACCAGCTCCAAAAATTCCCCTCCTAGACTTTCGACCTGTTCTTTGACCACTGGTCTGGTATCAAAGGCGCGCACAATTGCGCCAAGGTTTTTGGCAGTACCTAAAGCAGCAAGGCCTGCTACACCAGCACCAATAATCAATACCTTAGCTGGCGGAACTTTGCCGGCTGCTGTAATTTGACCTGTAAAAAAGCGGCCAAAATTTTCCGCAGCTTCAATCACCGCTCGATATCCAGCAATATTGGCCATAGAGCTGAGGGCATCGAGTTTTTGGGCACGTGAGATGCGAGGAACCGAATCCATCGCAATGACAGTTGCTTTTTTAGCTCCTAGAGCATTTAATAATTCTGGATTTTGAGCAGGCCAGATAAAACTGATTAGGGTTTTACCCTCTGGCATTTTCTCAAGCTCACCTTCTAAAGGCGCTCGAACCTTTAAAATAATATCAGCCGAATTCCAAAGAGATTCCGCATTCGGTAGAATCTGCGCGTTGATTTTTTGGTAGCTTTCATCCGAGAAATTAGCCGCAATTCCGGCTCCAGATTCTACAAGGACTTCAAAACCCAATTTGTGCAATTTTTCTGCGGTCTCCGGTGTCGCGGCAACCCTCGCTTCATTTGGGTAGAGTTCCTTGGGAATCCCAATTCTTTTTACTGTTTTAGCTTGTTCGCCCATTCGGGTTATCGCTTCAGATTGAGTAGCGATGGTCATTTCCTTTCCCCCATTAGTATGAACTGTCTTGATTAGTGCGATTTCTCAACAAGAGAGTAAATTATCTATTGTACATACCCGAATCCTATGACGATCCCCAATTTCTGGACAAATTTCTTAAAATATCTTTAGAAGATGGACAGTTTTTTTTGTTTCACCTTTATGTTCATCAATACAATATAGCTCTGCTAATCTAGTAATGTGAATTAAAAAAAATGTTCAATCAACCAAAATTTATCAATATGATCCCCCGTAAATTACTGCTAGGTGCGAGTTTGAGTATTCTAGGGCTGCTCTTATCTAATACAATCGCCAGGGCAGATTCTAATGGCGGGATGACTATCTTTAGTGGTGTTGAGCGTAAAGATAACTTAAACTACCATTTGGATTTCGGTGGCAATCCCCATCAAATGGATCGTTATAAGCTTTATATCCCATCAAAAAAGCTTGCTCAAGGGGCTACCCGTTTCTTTATCTCCTATCCTGATTATTACGATGGTGTCTTTGATACTAAATCAGTAGAAGTTAGATCTGGAGACAAATCAGTTCCCCTCAAGTCAGTTTACTGGGATAAAGAAAGTCGTTATCTAGAGATAGACTTAGAAAATCCTCTTGAGGGGAATTCTGAAGCTACTATTGTTCTTTCTAATGTTCAAAATCCCAATTTTGGTACCTATTACTTTACTGGAGATGCGCAGATTTCAGGTGAAATTCCTCTGCGGATATACTTGGGAACTTGGATCATTAGCATTGATCGCAATTAATTTTTAACTTGGCCGCAAAAGAGTGAGAAAATCAAAACATAATTGCTAGCCGAAATATTTATATAAAATATGAACCCCCCCCTAATTCCAGTGATTCTTGCTGGTGGAAAAGGAGAACGTTTCTGGCCCCTTAGTCGTCGTCACAATCCTAAACAATTTCTCTCGCTTGATGGAAGTGGAGATAGTCTTTTGCAAGCAACTGCCAAGAGACTTCTTCCTATTGCCCAGGGGTGGGATAATCTTTGGGTGATCACTTCTGCTCTAATTGCCGATGGAGTAAAAGAACAACTGCCTGAACTACCAATTTCTAATATTTTAGTTGAGCCTGAGGGTCGTGATACTGCTCCAGCAGTCGCCTGGGCTACTTTGGAGATTGCTAAAAAATATGGAGAAGATAAAGTAATTGGTTTTTTCCCAGCAGATCACTGGATTGGCAATCAACGTGTTTTTGAATCTACCTTGTTGGCCGCTTGTAAACAGGCTCAGGATTTTTCTTCTATAGTTACTTTGGGTATTAAACCGGATCAGCCGGCTACAGGCTATGGTTACATTCAGCAAGGCGAAAATCTTAGCTTTCAGCCAATACCAGTCTACAAGGTCAATCGCTTTACTGAAAAACCAGATCGTGGCACTGCTGAAATCTTCTTGGCCTCTGGAGATTATAGCTGGAACAGTGGAATGTTCATTTTCAAAGCCTCGGTGGTAATTTCGGAGCTGAAAAAATACGCAAGCGAAATTATTCAACCTTTAATTGAAAAAGGAGTTGAAATTTATCCTCAACTTCCCAAAAGAAGCATTGACTACGCCTTGATGGAAAAAACTCGCTTAGCCTGTGTCTTGCCAGTACAATTTCCCTGGGATGATCTAGGAGATTGGAATGCTGTTGAAAGACTACGACAAGATGATGATGATGAACCTAATTTAGAGCTGGCACGCCATATTGGGTTAGATAGTAAAGATTGTATATTTTATGCAACTGATTCCAATGAAGTAATTGTCAGCATTGGTCTGAAAGAATTAGTAGTAGTGCGCGATAAAAATGTCACCTTAATAGTTCACAAAGATCGCAGCCAAGACATCAAACAGGTGCTTAAAAAAATTCAAGACCAAAGCGATTTGGATTACCTGCTTTAGTTATTAAAAGAAAATGACTACTGATATACGCAACAATCTGAGCTCTTGTGCCACTCATTTTTATCATTTGGGCTTAATGATGGGGACAGCGGGCAATCTTTCAGCCAAGTTGACCCCAGATAGTTTCTGGATCACAGCCAGTGGCAAAAATAAAGGTAATCTCGAACTAGATGACTTTCTCTTACTCGATTTAGAGGGTAATATTTTAGAAAATCCAAATCCTAAAAATCGCCCTTCTGCTGAGACTAGTATTCATCAGACTATCTACCGTTTATTTCCACAAGCTAATGCCTGTTACCATGTGCATTCCGTAGAGGCTAATCTGGTCTCTAGATTAACTAAAGAAGATAGCCTAAAGCTTCCCTCTATTGAGATGCTCAAAGGTTTAGGGATTTGGCAGGAAAATCCCAATATCTCACTTGCTCTTTTTGAAAATTTTCTCTCAGTTCCCAAAATCAGTGAATCTATTGCCGAGCGCTTCGAAAGCTCCTTGCCAGAGGTAAACGCTCTACTGATTAGAGATCATGGTGTGACTGTCTGGGCAGAATCAACCCAAAGCGCTCTCAACTATATAGAAGTGATTGAATATCTGTTTCGCTATATTTTACTAACAGCTCAAAACCCTGGACTTTTCTATGACACTCAATGAAGTAATACCCAAGGCAAACGAAAAATTCAGATCCGGTTTTGTGGCTATTGTGGGCCGGCCTAATGTAGGTAAATCAACTTTGATGAACCACCTCATTGGTCAAAAAATAGCCATTACTTCTCCCGTGGCCCAGACCACGCGCAATCGTTTGAGGGGAATTTTAACTACTACAGATGCCCAGATTATTTTTGTAGATACACCAGGAATACATAAGCCTCATCACCAATTAGGTAAAATTTTAGTAAAAAATGCCATAGCCTCTATTGAGTCAGTAGATCTGGTTTTGATGATTGTGGATTGTTCTGTTAAAGCTGGAGGCGGGGATAGATACATCACAGAACTTTTAGCAAATGTATCTACACCTGTAATTTTAGGACTCAACAAAGCAGATCAACAAAAAGATGAGCAAATCGATCAAACCTATTATGAATTAGCAGATCAGCATGGCGGCTGGCCTTGCTTGAAGTTTTCCGCTCTTGAGGGAACAGGAACTGCGCAGTTGCAAACCAAATTGATCGAAGCTTTGCCTATAGGTCCTTATTACTATCCTTTAGATCTAGTAACCGATCAGCCTGAGCGTTTCATTATGGGTGAGCTGATTAGAGAGCAAATATTACACTTAACACAGCAAGAAGTACCTCATTCAGTTGCTGTTGTAATTGAAAAAGTAGAAGAAACGCCCAAAATCACCAGAGTGATGGCTGCTATTAATGTCGAAAGAGACTCTCAAAAAGGAATTATCATTGGCTCAAAAGGCACTATGCTCAAAAATATTGGACAGGCAGCCAGAGAACAGATCCAAAAATTGATAGATGGTGATGTCTATTTGGAATTGTTTGTTAAAGTTGAGCCTAAATGGAGGCAATCTAGAATGTTGCTATCTGAATTGGGCTATCGAGAGGAAAATTAGCTAATCTAGACTTAGAATACTAAAAACACTATCACCAGTTAGATCATCAGGCAGAATTTGTGAAACAGCGTTCTTTTTTTCTGGTTTTGCTCATTGTCGTTATATCCCTGTTTAGCTTAGCAGGCGGGATCTTTGCCTGGACTGTACGCTCTGGCCCTTTAAGTTTGGCCAAATCTAGCCTTGAAAGAGAGCCACAAGCTTCTTTACTAGTACCTAAGCAATCACCGCTGATGGTTTCACTTTTGGTCAATCCAGATTCTCTTGAAAATCTAACCAGTGCAAGAGTTCCGCTCTGGCAGCGCGCTCGCGTGCAGCGTGATATTAAGAAATTGGAGATGAATCTTCTCAAATCTACCGGCTTAGATTACCGGCAAGAGATTAAGCCTTGGTTGGGGCAAGAGCTGACTTTGGCTATTACTTCACTAGATTACGATCATGACAATGTCAATGGCACTCAACCTGGCTATTTATTGGCAGTTGAAACTAAAAATTCCCAACTGGCTAAGGAGTTTCTGCAATCGGCATATTCACAAAATGCTCTCAAGGGAAATAACCAGCTAAAGTTTGAATCTTATAAAGGCGTCAATATAATTACACAAAATTCGCTCAAGCCAAAAACTGATACATTTCTCAACAGCAGTGCTGTTTTGGCTGATTTTGTTCTTTTTGCCAATCGTCCCAGAATTTTACGTGAGGCGATCAATACTTTGCAGGTTGCCAATTTGAGCTTGAAGTCATCTCCTCTATATTCTAGAGCTCTTAAGACAGTTGAGCCTTCGAGATTGGGCTTAGTATATGCTAATCTTCCTCTTGTGTCAGCTTGGCTGGGTAATGTTGCTGCGCCAGCAGATAGCAGTATTGTACAAACTCTGACAGTTAACCTCACTCTTGATAAGGAAGGACTAGTAGCCCAAACGGCCCTGATTAACGATAATATTTCTGATTCTAGTGCCCCAATACTCTCAGGTCCTGTTGGAGCATTCAAGTATATGCCAAGTGATAGCATAGTTGCTTTGGCAGGTTCTGACTTGCCTGAGCTCTGGGATAAAATAGATAAAGAACTAGCTGACAATAGTCCCCTTCAACAGCTTCTCAATGATGCGCTCAAGCGCTTAGAAAACAATCTTGGGCAAATAGTAATCACTGAGGATATCTTTCCCTGGGTCAAAGGAGAATTTGCACTTGCTTTGATTGATACTACTACTTCACCTGAATGGCTATTTGCTGTAGAGCGCAGGCCAGAGGTTATTGTGGGAATTGAAAATTTAAATAAAATCGCTACTGATCAAGGGCTAGGCTTTGGTTCTGTTTCCGTATTGGGCAATCAAGCCACAGTCTGGTCACAGCTAGAAAACCAGCAGGATTCTTCAAACCTCAATACTCTTGTCAAAGGAATTCATGCAACTGTTGGAAATTATGAGATTTTCGCCAGTTCAGTTGAAGCTCTCAAGATTGCTATTAAATCTTCAACTCGGACGAATATAGGACTTTTGCAAGATATTCTGCCTCAAAGTAATGATGGCTACTTCTATCTAAATTGGGAAAAATTTGCGCCTCTTGTTGCCCAAAAATATCCAATCACCAAAGTAGCCCAACTCCCCCTTGATCCCGTTCTGGAACATTTGAAATCTTTGATATTAACCAGTTTGGGACGAAAAGATGGAGTGAGTCAGGCTTCTGTGTATTTTAATTTGTCTTCTTCTTGATACTTGGTTGGGTCAAAAGAGCTAGTTTTTCTTGCTCATCTGAGGTTAATTCATCGGAAAGTCCCTTGATTTGCTTATAGACTTTTAAGTATTCAAGTGCTGATTGATACCAACTAAACTCTTGGCGCATTCCTCTTTGCTGAAGTTTGGTCCAGCTATCTTTATAACGGTAACTTTCCCAAGCTCTAATTAAAGAAGTATAGAAATCTAAAGGTTCATAGCGATCAAAGCTAAAACCAGTTCCTTTTTGATTGATTGGATCATGGAAGGAAACTGTATCTACTAGTCCGCCTGTATTACGAACTAGGGGAACACAGCCATAGCGCATCGCTAGCATTTGACTGATACCACAGGGCTCAAAGCGTGAGGGCATTGCCAGCACATCGGATCCACTATAAATCCGACGAGAGAGGGCATCATTATAGAGAAGCTGTACGGACATCCTACCTGGAAAGCGAGAGGCAATATTCCACAGTTCACTTTCATAATAGCGATCTCCTGTACCTAGCACTGCAAATTGTGCGTCAGTGTAGGAGAGAAACCTATCCAAAATCTGTAGCAGCAGATCTATTCCCTTTTGCTCAACTAGACGGGTCACCATAGAGACTAATAATGCCCCCCTGTTGACTTGAAGTCCTATTTCTTCTTGGAGAGCTGTCTTATTTAAGATCCGCTTTTCAATCGTATCAGCTGTGAACTCATTCATTATGAAGCGATCAGCTGCCGGATTATATAGTTCAGTATCAATACCATTTAAAATACCGACCAGATTGTTACTTTTAGAGGAGAGCAGTACATCTAGCTTTTCTCCATAAGTGGGGGTCTGAATCTGCCTTGCGTAGGTAGGAGATACCGTTGTCACCCGATCAGCAAACGTGATAGCAGAAGACATGACGCTATTATCACCTTGCATATACCATGGGCACCAGGTAATCTTTTGTAGATACCAACGCCATGGACCTTGATAGGCCAAATTGTGTATTGTAAAGACTGTGGCAATGTCAGAAGATTGATTCATCCATACAGGAATCATCGCCGTGTGCCAGTCATGACAATGGATCACATCTGGCTTCCAGTAATTCCAGGCAAACTCGGCCGCGCCGTTACTAAAAAAGGTAAAGCGCCAAGCTTCATCTTCTCCCCCATAGACATTGCGTGGATTAAAACAGGGATGGCCAAACAAATAAAGAGGAACATCAGTTCCAGGTAATGTGGTTTCGTAGACAGCAAATTTCTGGAACATAGCATATCCCCACCAAACTGGCTCTTCGGGGACATCCATCTTGTCTGGCAAAAAACCATAGTAAGGGAAAAAAATGCGGACATCATGTCCTAATTGGCGCAAAACCTTGGGTAGGGCTCCTACTACATCTCCTAAGCCACCTACTTTGGCTAAAGGAGCAGCTTCAGCTGAAACGAATAAAATTCGCATATTTTCTAGATTCCAGTATTATATTGATTGATCCAATGGTGGCTTAATCTTTAGCTAGCCATAAACTATCTAAGATTATATGTTCATCAGAGTCCATTTATAATTTTGACTTTCCCTGGGTAAACCCCAACCTAAATTGATACACAAAGATTGTTTGTCAAGCAAACTTTACATTATGTAAAATATCTGTTACAATTACTTACATGTTCACAAGCAATGAATTAAGATTCCGACAACTTAGAAAGGTTGTTTCTATTTATTGAGTGTTCCTCGTTCCTTAAAATATAGAGTTCTCCTAATCCTCGGTATTTAGCCGAGTTTTTTTTTGAATTTTTTCTATTTATGGTCTAAGCAAGAAATAAAATTAGATCACCCTAAAAAAAAGACAATAACTCCAC
Organism: uncultured cyanobacterium; assembly: GCA_903887375.1. Taxonomy (GTDB): domain Bacteria; phylum Cyanobacteriota; class Cyanobacteriia; order Cyanobacteriales; family Microcystaceae; genus CAISPN01. Next base: position 3,529 of record CAISPN010000032.1, on the reverse strand, counting down.
TCGATTTATAATAAACATTCGGGGATCTATGCAAATTAGACTACAATCTCACAGCCTTAATAGTATATAAATACGACAAAAATAAATACAAAAAAAAGATAGGCTTACGATAAATAGGCTGGATCTCCAGTACTATTAAGCCAAATACAATCAAACAAAATTTTTATGAACTATATAGATATAGCCTTTGCTCTAAATAAACCAATTTATCTTTCACTGCTAACTACAATAAACTCGATTATAAAAAACACAAAGTATCCAGAAAATATCAGATTTAATTTAGTTGTTCCAGAAGAAGAAAATGAATTTTTCTCTAATTTAATTGAACAGACTTTTGCCAAGCATATTTTTACACTGAGAATTCACAACTTTAACCCTCCAGAATTTATCAAAATATATCTAGGAGCCAAATATGCTGAGCAGTCATTAGAAAGAAAGAAATCTAGAAATATGCAATTTTCTCGTTTTTTTCTCAAAGATATTTTTCCTGATATCAATAAAGTAATTTATCTTGATACTGATTTAATTCTTCTTACTGATATCGCTGAACTTTACAATGCTGTAGAGTCATTTTCCAGTAACCAATATTTTGCAGCAGCGCCCCAAATACTTCCACCCCTAGGTCATTTTGTCAATTTATTCGTTGCCTTAAAAGAAACCAAGGGAATGAAGTACAGTTTTAATAGTGGAGTATTTTTGACTGATTTTGCCTACTGGAATAAACAGACCTATGACTCTCTTGAATATTATCTAGACCTCGAAGCAAGTCATAAATATAATTTATACAGAGTTGGGGATGAAACTATATTAAACCTAATGTTTAAAAACTTCATTCTTCTAGATAGAAACTGGAATCGTTCTGGCTATGGAAATTCTAGACCTGTTGCACAATTTCTCAAATGCGACCTAGCCCAAGCTAAAGTTATTCACTGGAGCGGTGGCTATCACAAACCTTGGAAAACTGACAATATAATTTATGGCGATTTGTGGAGATCTTATAATCCTTTAGCTGAACAGATAATCTTTGACTAAAGTTGTGCTTTACTGTGGCTTGTGATTGCGTCGTTTTTTCAGGATTCTCAAGCCAATAAATAATGGTAACCCAAGAGCGACTCCTTGCAGAGGATTAAATTCAAAAGGGATATCTTTAACCTTGAAGTTTCTGACATTTAATGTTCCTACAGTACCAGGGTTAGTGACTGCTTGAACAAATAATCCAAAAGTATCTCCGTCATTGACAATCACAGTTTGTGCAGCAGTGCTTGATTGACTAGTAGTATTATTATTGCCAGTAACCATTGAAATAAAGTTTCCATTTAATACATAGCCTGCATTTACAGTGCCATCTAAATAATCAAAAATCCATTCAAATTCAATTATTCCTGACATTTGACTGGTGATAGAGATAGATTGCTCTATATAACTCAGAGGATCGAGGTTAATATGTGATGGACAAGCGCCATTGAGATCACAATTTAAAGCGACATCTAAAACAGTGGTATCTTGAGAGACGGTTCCAATACCATTACTGCTTGTGGTGGTAGACCAGTTTGTACTGCCATAATCACCAGTAAAACCAGTAATATTGACAGCCAAAACAGGTGAAATAGATAATCCCACAACAGTAGAAGTAAATAGAAGATTGCGGATTGACCAATTCATATTGAAAAAACTCCAATTAAATTTAAAATGATGTTCCAAAATAGTTACCAACTTGAGTGCTGTTGGAGGCTATTAAACCTTTGGCTAGTGAACTGTATCCATTCATTCCTGTAACATTGATAAAGAGCTCATTATTTGCATTGAAAGAAGAATCACTGGCATTGACTATTAAATATGCACTCTTTATAATTCCTGAGCCATATTGGAAAAGTACAGCTTGATTAGTCCCAAGTGTCTGATTTCCTGCTGTATTTGGATCTGCATCGAGGAAAGCTTGGGTCGCTGCTTGAGTTAAGTTGGTAATAGAGCTTCCAGAAATTAATCCAGCATTGTAGAGTGCAGTAGGCAAGGTTTGAAGGATTATCCGATCTCCTTGGCTAGAATTGTAATCAGCTATGCGATCATAAGTGTTATTGGTGCTACCTGTCCCTAGGTATGAATCACTAAACAAAGGATATTCAAATTTATCCCCACCAGTTCCGCCAGTTAAGAAATCAAAGCCAGAACCACCAACCAAGACATCATTACCTGAACCAGTTGTCAATGTGTCATTACCATCAGCTCCATTTCTAGTGGTCAAGGTATTAGTATTATCATATCCATAGATAGTGGTGTTTGTACTGCTAGCGCCTTGATTGATAGTATCGTTACTAGAAGTACCATATATTGAGGATATATTAATTGGTAATATCGTTCCAGTAGTAGTTGTAGTGCTATTGTTAGGACTAGTAATATTAAGACTGAAGGTATGATTTGCACTAAGAGAATTAGTATTTGATCCATTGACAGTGACATTAATCAAGCCTGTAGTTGCCCCTGCAGCAAGATTAAGTACCCCACTGGCAGCGCTATAGTCCGTTCCAGCTAATGCGCTACCATTGACTGTTGTATAGCTTAGAGATACTGGGGAAATAGTTGCAGATAAAAGTTGGACGGTAAATGTCATGTTCTGCGAACTGCTAGATTGAACTACGTTTACAGGGGAAAGAGCAACATTGGGAAAGGGATTAGTATTTTGAATGTACTCTAGGTTATAGCCCCCAGGAGTCACTGCATTGGTAGGACTAGAAAGAGTGAATTTAAAAGATTTGGTGCTGGCATATAGATTAGTTCCAATCAAAGGTACAGAGACAGTTCCTGAACTAGAGCCAGCAGCAATAGTCAGATCCCCGCTAGTTGCTGTATAGTCGATTCCCGCAAAAGCGCTACCATCACTTGTAGCATAGTGAACAGTTACCGGCAAAGCAGCAGCTCCAGGAAGATTGATAGGAATATTGAGATTGGTGGTTTGACCACCAGCTGGCGTTGTGCCTGTAACGCTGGAGGCAGTAACATTATTAGGCAAAACTGTAATGCTCACTGGAATAGAGGCAGTTTGTGTTGCCCAAGATGCAGTGGCATTGAAGTTATAGATATTACTAGAACTAATAGAATAAATGGGTGGGTTTTTGAAGGTAACCACTCCCGTACTGCTATTTACATTGAACTGTGAAGCATTGGCCCCTGTAATTGCGTAGCTCAGACTTGCTCCTTGATCTAGATCTGTTGCTGCGATTGTGTAGGCGCTGCCTGTAGTATTTCCTAGAAAAGTAGCACTTGAAGAGCTGGTAATTACAGGAGTATCATAAACTCCAGTTACATTAACAGTAAATGCTTGCGTAGCAGCAGGTGAATCATTGTTAATGCTACTCAAAGTGAAAGTATCTGTATAACTACCTGCAGTTAAGGTATTTAAGTTATTTGGAGTATAAGTATAAGAACCTGAAGTAGTTAAGCTAAAGGTACCATAGCTTCCTACTTTGCTAGAAACCCCACTAGTGACAGTTGCACCAGAGATACCGTAAGTTACCGCTAAACCTTCAGCATC
>CAISPN010000031.1 GCA_903887375.1 uncultured cyanobacterium | reverse complement strand
GATTTTAGCTTATAGCTGCTATGAAGATTGACTATAGTTTGATACATAGTTCGATTGAAAGAGAAATTAAAAAAAGACACTTGATTCAAAAAGGTGAGCGAATCTTAATTGCTCTTTCTGGTGGTCAAGATTCACTCTGTTTGACTAAAGTATTAATGGATCTTTCTTCAAGGTGGTCTTGGGAGCTTCTAGTTGCCCATTGTGACCATGGCTGGTCTAGTGATCAAGGAATAGCTGAACATGTTGAATCTTTAGTAAAAGCGTGGAATTTGCCTTTCTATCTCCAAAAAAGCCAAGATGCTTTACCAGAAAAAGAAGAAGCCGCGCGTAACTGGCGCTATCAAATCTTGCAAGAGATTGCTAGTGGAGAAAAATGCAGTACCATTATCACTGGGCATACCCAAAGTGATAGAGCAGAAACCCTTCTCTATAATTTGATCAGAGGAAGCGGCAGCAGCGGCCTTGCTTCTCTCAATTGGCTACGTATGTTACCTAATGGTAGCAAGTTAGTTAGGCCTATGCTCAATATTTCACGCAGTGATACCGAAAGATTCTGTACTGATTTTGGGCTTACTATCTGGCAAGATGCAGTCAACCAAAAGCTAGAATATGCTAGAAATCGTCTCAGATTAGAAGTAATTCCCTACCTAATGGATCATTTCAATCCTCAAGTAGAGCAACAGCTCTCTCAAACGGCCGAAATTCTCAAAGCAGAAGATGAATATCTAAATTCTCTAGTAGAGCCTCTAATTAACCAGATGATTGAAGGAGTGAGTCTAGAGCGCAAAGCTTTAAAAAATTTACCCCTAGCACTCCAGCGCAGAGTAATTCGTTATTATTTGAGCCAAGTTTTGCTAAAAATGCCTAACTTTGAGCAAATTGAAGAAACAATTAACCTACTGAGCGCGCCTAACGGTAGCAAAACTTCCACCTTTGTCGGGCAAGTGGTTTTGCAAGTCCAAGGAAATTGGATAATTGTGAAATATTAGTAATGTTGAGGTTTTTGGAGATTTACAAAGCGAGTAAATTCAGACTGAAAAAGTAACTTTACTACGCCAGTAGGCCCATTACGATGTTTGGCAATATTGATTTCAGCAACTCCCCGCTCTGGTGAATCGGGATTGTAATATTCATCACGATATATCATTAATACTACATCGGCATCTTGTTCGATAGAGCCACTTTCTCTAAGATCTGAGAGCATTGGTCTTTTATTAGTGCGAGATTCAACGGCTCTACTAAGCTGTGATAGCGCAATCACTGGAGCTTGGACCTCACGAGCCAGAGCCTTAAGAGAACGAGTGATACGTGAGAGCTCCTGTACACGGTTATCGGGCGTGCTGCCTTCCATTAACTGGATGTAATCAATCAGCACCATGCCGATTTTGCCTCCTTGCTCACTTTGCAAACGCCTCACTTGCGAGCGAATCTGCATGACGGTGATATTGGCCATATCATCAATAAATAGTGGCAAAGCTGAGAGATTGACCATAGATTGAGTGAGCGGATCTAGATCACTTTGGCTCAATCTACCTGAGCGTAGACGATTGCCTTCAATGCCAGCTTCACTAGAAAGCAGACGCATAGCCAGTTGCTCTTTGGACATTTCCAAGCTGAAGATAGCTACTGGCAGTTGATGAATTTTAGCAATATTGGCAGCAACACTCAAAGCTAAGGCGGTTTTGCCCATAGAAGGTCTAGCTGCCAAAATAATCAAATCAGAGCGCTGAAATCCACTGAGCATGGCATCAAGATCATAGAACTCACTACTAAGTCCTGGTGTGGTCAATTGTTGATGTAGCGCTTCAATGTTATTAAAAGTATCAGCTAGGGTTGCCGCCAAAGGAACTAGTCCCTGTTGTGGGCGTTTTTGGGTCAGGCGAAAGATTTTCTGCTCAGACTCATCTAGCACATTTTCCAATTCTCTACTGGTGTCATAGGCCAGCTCGGCAATCTCTTGGGCAGCCTTAATTAATTGGCGCCTGAGATATTTATCCATCACCAGAGCGCCGTAGCGATCAATGTTGATGGCTGAAATAGTCTGATCTGCCAGTTGAGCAAGTTTAGCAACCCCACCTACTTCTTCAAGCAAATGGTGATCTGATAACCAGAGATTTACTGTCATTAAATCAGTCGGTTTGCCTTCAGAATGTAATGTCTTGGCCGCTTGAAAAATCTCACGGTGTGATTTGACATAGAAAGCTTCAGCTACCAGAAAGTCAACTACTCTTGAAATAGCCTCTGGATCTAACAAGATCCCCCCTAGAATCGATTCTTCCGCTTCAATATTTTGGGGGGGAACGTTCATGTTAACTGGGGTTTTTTACCTTTTAAGCCGGTCATCAATTTGAGGGCAAATATTTTGAGAGGCTGGATCTTTCTGAGCGATTCTAAGCCCAAGCGCCTCAACCAAACTATAGGTAACAAGCTAGTCGAAAAAGTCCGATTGAGGAGGTCAGTAAAGCCCAAGATAACCATATTTTCTTTTTTGCGCCAGTTTTCATAGCGCTTTAGAACAGCTATTTTTCCAATATCCTCGCCGCTATTATGGGCTAGTTTGAGAACTTGGGCTAAAGAAGCAGCATCTCTAATTCCCTGATTGAGCCCTTGGCCTCCAACAGGATGACAGCAGTGGGCAGCATCACCTATCAAGGCCAATCTAGATAAAGTATAGTGATCGCTTTGCAAAAGCTGAACTGGGAAAAGTCTTGGTGGGCTAACTATCTCTAGCTCACCTAAGAGATTATTTGTATGTTCTTGAAATCTAGCTAGAAATTCATTTTCATCTAACTTTAATAGAGATTGGGCAAGATCATGAGGATTAGTCCAGACAATTTGATAGCGATTATCAGGCAGAGGTAAGATACCCATTGGCCCGGTAGCAGAAAATCTTTCAAAGGCGATATCATTGCGCTCTAGTTGGTGCTTAATGGTAAAGCTCAGACAAGATTGCCCATATTTCCAGCCTCTTGTAATGATACCAGCTTGCTGGCGAATAGGAGATTTAGCTCCATCAGCACCTACTACCAGGCGAGATTTGATTACCTTGATTTGTTCTTGGCTTTTGATAGTTGTCAAACAATAGTGCTCATTGCGCTCTATCTGGATCACTTGAGTTTCACTTGCCCAGCTTAGATCCTTGTTTGATTCTAAATGTTGATAGAGCGCAGTTAAAATCACGTAATGTTCGCTCACATAGCCCAAATGTTCTCTATCTAATTCAGCTCGATCAAAGTTGACTGTGGCAGGATAATCCCCATCAGATAGTATGATTTCTCTAAAAGCTCCCAATTGTGAAGATATTTCTGGCCAAAGACCGATTTGGCTATAAATCTCCCTAGAAAGAAGAGAAAAGGCATAGGCTTGTTTTTTATTGAGAGCCTGAAAGGGGCTTTGATATTCTACTAGCAATATTTTCAAGCCGGAACCTTTAAGGGCAAGGGCCAAGGTCGCGCCGACTATATTGCCACCAACTATAACAAGGTCGTAATCGAATTCCTGCATTGTTTTGCCAAGCAGACCAAGAGATTTACTAAGTTTCTTTAAGTCTAACTCAAAACCAATTTTGGGTGAGAGATTGATAGCCAATTAACTTGTAAACCAGTTTAGCTGTTGTAAATTCAGAAACCACAGAATCAGCTATTGGCGCTAGTTCCATCACATCACAACCTATAACTTCAAATTTTTCGTAGAGTCTTTTGAGAAACCGTAAAGTCATATTCCAGGTCAATCCACCAGGCTCTGGGGTACCGACTCCAGGAATCAAGCTTGGATCAATACCATCTACATCAATTGTTAAAAATACTTTTTGGGTTTTGATCTGGGCAATAGCCTTTTCAATCCAATCAGGATCACTATCAATATGACGATCCCAAATTACCGGAATTTGCTTTTCTTTTATGAGATTGGCCTCTTCTTGACAAATGCTGCGAATTGCTACCGGTAAAGTAGGCAGACCTAATTCTACTACTCTGCGCATTACACAGGCATGATTATGTTTAGAGCCTTCATACTCAAAACGCATATCGCCATGGGCATCAATTTGCACCACAGTAAAGCTTTCTTGGTAAAACTCCTGATATGCTTTGACTAGCCCTGTGGTGATAGCATGTTCACCCCCTAGAGCTATGATATATTTACCATCGATAAGAAGCTCTTTGACTTTAGATGAAGTTTGAGAGAGCATTTCCTCGGCATCTAGCTTTGGATTAATACGAGTATCAGCGATTGGCTCTAATGTATAAATGCCCACCTCATGGCAAGCTTGATGAGCCAATTCTTCATCATAGGCTTCCAGTTGCCATGAAGCATCCAAGATAGCTTGAGGTCCGTTTTCACAGCCTTTACGGTATGTGGTTGTAGCTTCATAGGGAATCGGCAAAATCACTACTCTGGCATCTTGGTAACTGGTGATGGCTTCAGAGCCCAAAAATTGAATCATTTGTGTCATTGAGCAAAATTTTAGAACAATGGATAAAGATCATACCAAATTTAACGATTTTGTCATAGACTAGGACTGATAAATTTTAGAAATATCCCAAAGCAAATAATTTTGTCAAAAGCAATAAATCATATGAAATTTAAATTTCAATCGATATTAATAACCTTAGTGTTATTGCCCTGTCTTGCGATCTCTAACAAGTCGTTAGCCAATCCAGTAAATATCGACAAACTAGGATTAACAAAAAATTTAATTATTTCTGAGAATGATATTTCTATAGAAATACCTAATCCTAAAAATAACGATCCAACATTACCTGAGCAAGATACAAAACAAGTTCAAGAATCCTTAAGTCAATCGACAAATGATCCAACAGCATCACTTAAGGCCTTAGTAATAGGTGATTGGTATACACCGTCTTTACATGGACTTAATGGCAAAGATTTTAATTCAGTGGTTATCCGTCCCGTAATTCCTTTTAAACTTGGGAATTTAAATAATATTTTCCGTGCAACCTTTCCAATTGTAACCAATACACCCGGACCTGTAACTGGATTAGCCGACAGTACTATATTTGATTTGGTTGTTTTCAACGAACCTTGGGGAAGATGGGGAATTGGTCCTGTTATGTTAATTCCAACTGGTGGAGGATTGTTAGGTTCTGAAAAATGGGCATTAGGTCCTGCGATTGGGTTTACTGCTAAGGCTGATCGCTTATTATGGGGGATTTTTAATCAAAATGTCTTTAGTTTTGCAGGAAATTCTAAGCGTCCTGATGCAAATCTAAGTATATTACAACCGCTAGTTAACTATACTATTACAGGAGGATGGTCAATTGGCACTTCAGAAATGGCTATTACCTATGACTGGGAATCTGGTAAGTGGGTGAGTCTCCCTTTGGGAATTAAGTTAACTAAGTTAGTTATGTTGGGTAAATTTCCTACTCAGCTTGGGCTACAATATGAATACAATTTTGCTAAAGATCCTATAGGTGGACCAGAACATACCATAAGGTTTACCTTATCTTTAGTATTTCCTTAAAAACTAAAAATTTTTATAATTGGTTAGTTGAGCCAAAATTGGCTGGATCTTGATCCCTTCTATGCTCTATCGGGATAGGGGGACCTTGCTGATCGCCTACTAAAGCTGCTGTAGCTTCTAGGGATTGCCTGAGCCTTTTGGCAGCATAGATCGACATATCACGAGGCACAGAGATCCTATCTCTTAGATATCTCAATCCCAGATCAGATCCTTGTGGTGGAGTAACTAGTTCTCCAGTCATCAGATGGCTCAAAGCGCAGCGCAAGGCTTGCTCAAATAAAATATCTGGAGCAGGATTGACTTTAATTATATTGTTGCGATGTTTAAGTACTCTATAGAGAGCTTCAACCCTTGAGGAGATTGGTTCGCTATAACTAACATCAGGCAGTCCCAGCCAAGGACCTTGGTCTACTCTGGTTTGGTTAACAGCAGTTTGGGGATCACTATTAGCCCAACAGCCTCCCATTTGGGGAGGAAGGTCATGCGCATGAGTATGAAAGTCACTTTGTGTTCCCCTATAGGTAGCTCTATTTTCCATTGCCTCAAACCAAGATTGAAGATGAGGATTTGCCTCTGTTAAACTGTAGCCTTTGTAGTAGTAAAGACTGGCATTCATGCGCTCTAGATAAGGCGTAAAGATCACATCTACAGTACTAAATTCATCTAAAAAGTAGGCACTACTAGTACTAGAAAGTGCGCTTTCGACTTTAGAGACAACTTCTAAAAACTGTTGGCGGTTTTGCTGTTCTTGTTGGGCAAAAAGCACCCGAGAGCATAACCACCTACACCATGCCCTAAAGAGCTCTCTTTCTAGTTTACGCAAAGCTAAAACCTGGGGATCTTGCATGCCCTGATAAACAGACCCAAAAGAGCGCTCAAGTGCCATGAGAATATCATCACTTTCGGTGATAACCCTATCATCTAATTTGAGAGCAGGAAGCATTCCACCAGGAACAATGTTTTTATACCAACTTTCCTTTTGTCCATAGCAGAACATCGTCACTTTCTCAATGCGATAGGGAATCTGCTTTTCTTCAAGCCAGAGCCAGACTTTTTGACAGTAGGGACACCAAGCATGGTGATCGCGGTAGAGAGTAACTCTTACTTGCTCGATGGGTTGGCCAAATAGGCGCAAACGAGATTGGGCATTGGTAGGCCCGTTGACATAATCAATATCAAAATCTGCTAGAGATTCTAGTTCAGACCAATCTAGCGGCTTCATATAAATCTAAACAGCTAAAAATTCTTGGATAACATCTTGAGTTAAATTGCTAGTGCTACCTTTTGCTACTATAGAGCCTTTTTGCATAGCAAAATAAAAATCAGCCTGTTTAACAAAGTGCAAATGCTGTTCAACCAGAAGTACAGATATTCCGGTAGATTGAATAATATTGCGCACGGCTGCTTCAATTTCTAAGATAATTGAAGGCTGGATTCCTTCAGTTGGCTCATCAAGTACCAGTAATCTAGGCTCACCCATCAAGGCTCTGGCTATAGCTAACTGCTGCTGTTGTCCACCACTTAAATCTCCCCCTTGGCGAGAGAGCATTGACTTAAGAGCAGGAAACAGCAGAAAAATATCCTCAGGAATCTCTCTTTTAGTTTTTTTATTTACTGGCAAGGCTTCTAGTCCAAGCAAAAGATTTTCCTTGACCGAGAGCCTAGGAATTATCTCACGCCCTTGGGGAACATAGCCAATACCCATTTTCGCTCTGCGATCTGGAGACTTAGAAACAATGGGCTGCCCATTAAAAGTAATCATGCCAGAGCGCGGAGATAGTAGCCCCATGATGGTCTTAAGCAATGTAGTTTTACCGACCCCATTGCGACCAATTAAGCAGACCATCTCTCCTGGAGCTACTGAGAGATTGACATTTCTCAGGATATGACTCTCACCGTAATATACATCCAAATCTGAGATTTCTAGCATCTTGAGTATCTATTAACTAGGCATGAACATCGGTCATTGGTTGACCTAAATATACTTCAATTACCCTGGGGTCATTTTGTACATCTTGTATACTTCCTTCACACAGAACTGAGCCCTGATGGAGGACGCTCACTTTGCGGGCTATCTGACGGACAAATTCCATATCATGCTCAATTACTACAACAGAATGGCTTTCAGCTAAATTGATTAACAACTGACCAACTTTTTCAGTCTCTTCATCAGTTAAACCGGCCACTGGCTCATCAACCAAAAGAAGATCAGGAGATTGGGCTACCAACATGCCAATTTCTAATCTTTGTTTTTCTCCATGGGAGAGTTGATTAGCTAGGACATCTCCTTTTTCCATTAGGTCAATTGTTTCTAAAAGTCCAGCAAGTGTGATATTTTTGGGACGAGAATTGCGTCGTCCCAGTAAAGTAGAAATTAAGCGTTTGCTTGGGTTGAGAGAGATTGCTAAATTTTCTCTAGTAGTGAGGTTGAGATAGACTCGTGGGGTTTGAAATTTACGGCCAATCCCCATACGAGCAATTTCATGCTCAGCGAAGTTACGTATATTTCGTCCTTTAAAGTTAACAGTTCCCTTAGTTGGTTTGACCTTACCGGTAATAACATCAAGAAAAGTAGTTTTGCCCGCTCCATTAGGTCCAATGATCACCCTGAGCTCGCCAGTTTCCATGCTGAAATTAAGCTGGTTTAGAGCTTTAAAACCATCAAAACTAACTGTCAGATTTTCAATTTCTAGAATATTGTTTTTCATGTTTATTTCTCCACATTAGAATAAGTTGTCAGTTGCTTATCAGATTTGCCAGAGAGCATTTTTTTAGGCCAAAAGGATTTAGATAAGCCAATTAATCCTTGCGGTAATACAGTTACTACAATTAAGAACATTGCCCCTTGGAAAAAGAGCCAGATATCGGGAAACTGAGCGCTTAGAAAACTTCTAGCAAAATTGACAATCAGCGCTCCTAAAATCGCACCATAAAGAGTTGCTCTTCCTCCTACAGCTACCCAGATCACCATTTCTATTGAAAAGGCGATATCCATCAACTTAGGAGAAACTAGTCCAGTTTGCACCGTGAACATCGCTCCACCTATGCCAGCTAAAATAGCAGCAATGGCAAAAACAACAACCTTAAACCCAGTGGGATTATAGCCAGAAAATCGAACACGACTTTCATCATCTCTTATAGCTATAAGCAGATCTCCAAACCTTCCGGTAGTTAAGTATCTGCATAAAATATAAGAAATAATCAACAATAAAATAGTCAGAGTATAAAAAATCCATTGGGTATGAGATGTATTGATATCAGCGCCCAAAATAGTTTTAAAATCCGTTAGACCATTTGTGCCATTAAAGAGCTTCTGCTGACCGTTGAAAAAATTGAAAAAGACGATTGTAGCAGCTTGGGTGAGTATAGAAAAGTAAACACCTTTGATCCGGTTGCGAAAGACCAGATAGCCAATAATGGCAGCTGAGATAGCCGGCACCAAGACAATTGCCAGAAGAGTAAAGGGGAAAGAGTAAAAAGGTTTCCAAAACCAAGGCAAATGATCCACGCCGTACAATGTCATAAATTCAGGCAATTGACCAGCGGGCAACTGTAACTTAAGGTACATGGCGATAGCATAGCCACCTAGGGCAAAAAATATCCCATTACCTAGACTCAATAATCCCGTATAACCCCAGATTAAATCTATACCAAGGGCAGCAATCGCCAATCCCAGAAAACGCCCCAAAAGATTTAATTGATAGCCAGAAATCAACAAGGGAATAATAAAGATCATCACTAAAGCCAAGATGACTATGGTGATTGCTTCAATTGATAGTGATTTTTTACTCATAATTTCTTGGGATTTGTGCTAAGCGTCAACTGAGCGGCCCTTTTGGGGGAATAGTCCAGCTGGTCTAAACTGCAAAAATAGAATAATCAAGGCAAAGATCATCACCTTAGCCATACTGGTAGTTGCAAAAAAGTTAAAGAATTCAGCCAGAGGCTTGATAGGCTCAAATAGACTAGCTAGAGTACCGGAACCTATTAAGAATTTGGCAGTACCAATAGTTAGGGCTGCCACAATACTGCCTAGCAATTTACCAACTCCCCCTACTACAACCACCATAAAGGCATCGACAATGTAGTCCTGTCCAGTATTAGGACCTACAGAGCCGAGTAAACTAATGGCGCAGCCTGCAATTCCTGCCAAACCAGAACCAAGCGCAAAAGTCAAAGCGTCAACAGTCCTTACAGGTATACCAAGACAAGAGCTCATATCTCTATTCTGGGTAACAGCTCTTATTCTCATGCCCCAAATAGAGCGCTGGAGAAATAGATAGACGCAAGCAACACAAACAATAGTCAGTATGATGATAAAAACCCTAGCATAGGGCACTTGAAAAGTTCCAATTGGTAAGCCCCCGCGCAACCAAGTAGGAGCTGATACATCTACACCTTGAGCGCCAAACCATGGCTTAGTAAGAGTCAAACCGAAGGATACTGCCAACAAATTGCTGACAGTTAGAGCAAGGCTAGCTGAGATAAAAAACAGCAATGGAGATAACCAGCGCTGTTTAGCTTTAAAATTTTTCTTGCGAACAAATAACCAAAGTGGTCCAAAAAAAAGTAGGCAGAATATGGCCAGGCCAATCAACATAAGAGGGCTTACGCTGCGGACAAATTGCTGCAGTATCAAACTAACACCCCAAGTTGCCAAGAGAGTCTCAAGTGGCCGGCCATAGAGATAGCGAATGATTGATTGCTCTAAAAGCAATCCCATTGAGGCTGCTACCAAAAAAGCGATGGGAATGGCTAAAAGAATATATATCTCAAACCAAAAGCCACCAAGGGATTTGCAGATATTCTGGATAACGAAGGTAGTATAAGCCCCAAGCATCATTAGTTCACCATGGGCCATATTGATAACACCCATTAAACCAAAGACAATTGCCAAGCCAAGGGCGGCTATCAGTAAAACCGAACCTATGCTGATTCCATCAAATAAAGCCTCTAGTAGTCCTTGTAACACTCTAACCTTAGTGATTTGATTGCAGAATTGATATTTTAATGGGGTCCTATATTTTTTTTGCCATGTTCCTAGGACCCCAATCAGAACCACTATAAAACGTAAAAAAATAAATTTTGGTAGCCAAAGCAACAATTTATATCTCCTTTAATCTTTTATCTTGTATTATTAAAGTTAAAAATTATCTATAAATAAAGCCGATGAAGAGGTGTTTTAAAGGTGCGATTACTCTTTTATTAATATTTTCTAGCCAATCTGCCTTGGCAGAGCAAATCAACCAACAGCTAGAAAATTTAAAATTGCAGATTTCTCATGATCCCACTTGTCAAAAGTCTTTGGGCAATTTGCTCAGCGAACAAGACTTAAATGTTTTAAAAGCAAATATTGCTAAAAATCCAGCCTGTAAAGAAATCCAAAATACATTAGATGCCGAGGCTAGATTAAGTAAACTTGAAAAAGATTTAGCAGATCTTAAATCTCGCATCGAATCTGAAACTGCATCCTATCAATCTCTAGCGATGGAAGTTTCACGCTTGCGTAAAGATTTAACCGGTCAGCAACCAAATGAGATTGCTTCAACCTCCTCAAACACAAGTGATCAAACTGCTGCTAAATCTCCGATAACCTATATTCCTGGAACGGGTATTATTTTTGATCTTGGAGGGCAAGCCAAACTTATGATGGGAGCCAAGATCTCTTTACTTGCTCTTGAAACCAATCAAAGAACTTACTCTCAAGTTAACCCAATTATAGTTCTGCCAACAGTTCCAGTGAATAACTTTAACCTCACGGCCAGACAAAGTATAGTCCAGATTGCCTTTCAAGGTAATCTTATAGGGGATTTCACTCCAGCTGTAGTTACCAGTTTTACTTTTTCCAATAATATTGCCAGTGAGACTTACAATTTTGCCCCTTTGGTAGCTTATGGTGAATTGAGCAACAAAGAGTGGAAATTTGCAGCAGGTCTTCAGTTTGATGTATTTCTTCCCCGCGATCCCAGTATGATTCCTCAATCTTTATTGGTCTATTCTGGAAATCCCGGTGCATACAGAGCCCAGCTAAGAGTTGAGCATTACATCAAACCGAGTGATGATTTTCAGACAACTTTACAATTTGCCATTAGTGATCCGATAGCCTCACAATTACCAGATAATCCAAACAACCCTCAAGTTTTAGAAGACAATGGTTTTCCCAACTTTGAAGGAAGGGTTAATTTTAGTTTTGGTAAACCTGAAGAACTTCTAGGTAGTAGAAAATTGGCTCCATTTGAAATTGCCCTATCTGGGGTTATTGGTCAAATCCGCCAAGTTACGACAATCAACCAAAGTACTATAAAAGCCAATGATTTAACTGTTTGGGGAACTGGAATTGATACTAATTTGCTCTTCAATGAGAGATCTGGTTTTAAAGGCGAGTTTTATGTTGGTCAGGCGTTAAAAGAATATGGTGGCAACGCTCTCCAGGTTTTCAATCCAGTTAATCTAGTTCCGACTAAAGGCTTTGGTGGTTGGGGTGAGCTCTATTATTATTTTAATGATACACTTCATCTACATGTAGGCTATGGTATTGATTCAGTTAACCAAAACACAATAAGCCCTTATGGCATCAACAATAACCAAACCGTATTTACTAACCTAGTCTGGAACATTAACAGTCAAATTCAAATCAGTAATGAGCTTGATTATCGCAAAACAGGATATCTGCACTATGGAAACAGGGATGCCTGGGTATTCTATAGCGAAATTCTTTTCCGTCTATAAATTTTGTTCAACTCCACTAAAATTGGAACAATACTACTTAAAAGCAGGGCAAATAGCAGATCTAGCCAAGATAAAGGATCACTTTTGAAGATAGATTGCAGCCAAGGAATATAGAGGATGAGCAGCTGGAGGATAAATGTCAACAACAGGGCGCTCAGCAATGGTCTATTAGATCCTAGTCCAATCTGCAGCAAAGAATCTTCCTGCGAGCGCATTGTCTGCACTAGACCCATTCTTGAAAAAATCAATGTGGAAAAGACCATTGTCTGCCAGTTTTCCCGATCTTTTGACCAATAACCATAAGCCACTCCCAGCAAAATCAAACCCATCGATAACCCAACCCAAAAAATATCCTTACCTACTGAGCGGCTGAAAATACTCTCATTGGGCAGATGGGGCTTATGTTGCATGATTCCTTTTTCTGGAGGCTCCGCGCTTAAAGCTAAAGCTAGTAATCCATCAGCCAAAAGATTTACCCAGAGAATTTGCAGGGGATTTAAAGGAAAAGGTATCCCTAAAAATGGGGCAATTAAAATCACCCAGAGTTCTCCACAATTACCAGTCAGGGTATATCTAATAAACTTACGGGTATTGTCATAGATCACTCTTCCTTCTTCTATAGCAGAAATGATGGTAGCGAAATTATCATCTAGCAAGACCATATCTGCCGATTCTTTGGCCACATCAGTTCCCGATATTCCCATAGCTATTCCAATATTGGCTTGCTTGAGAGCTGGAGCATCATTAACCCCATCACCAGTCATAGCAACAATTTCACCCTGTTTTTGTAGCGCTTTGACTATCTCAAGTTTATGTTGAGGAGAAACCCTGGCATAGATTGCTATTTGTTTAATTTTTTCTTCAAGTTCTTTTTCCGTTAGTTGATCTAAATCTACTCCAGTTAAAATTTCTGAATTGATGCCCAGTTCTCTAGCCACATGTTGAGCAGTCAAAGGATGATCTCCAGTAATGATGATTGGCCGAATTCCCGCGCTTTGGCAAAGTTTAACTGATTCTCTTGCTTGGCTGCGGATAGGATCAATAAGCCCTAGCATTCCGACAAAAACTAAATCGTTTTCTATAATTTCTGAATCTTGTTGCCCACTAGCAAAAGTCAAAAGACGAAAGGCAACTCCCAAAACCCTCATTCCTTCAAGTGCCAAATGCTCCTCAATTGCCAGAATTTTTTTGTACCATTTTGTGTCAATTGGGATAATTTCTCCCTCAACCCAAACCCTATGGCAGATTGAAAGCAAGCTAGATACGCCACCTTTACTAAAGGCAATATGAGAATAGTCTTGAGTTGGGGAGAGATTAAACAGTTCAAATTTTTCCCGCAGTAGATTGTTTGTAGTAGGAAATTGGTGCACAGTGGTCATTCTTTGACGAAGTGGGTCAAAGGGAAACTCGGCAACCCTTGGGAGATTCTGTTTTAAGCCTCTATTTTTTAAACCCCAGCGTTCAGCTAAAACCAACAAGGCTACTTCTGTCGGATCTCCTAAAATAGATAAATCTTCTTCTGATTTCCAGAGAGTATCATTGCAGAATAGACAGACCATCAACAATATAGCCAAAGCTGGTTGTTCAAGGCTATAGAAATCCCCTTCTAGTTCTTTGGTATTTATAGATAGTTGATAATCTGCTAAGGCAATAAAGGCTACATCCATCCTATTTTGGGTAAGGGTTCCTGTTTTATCAGAGCAAATAGTTGTTACTGAACCGAGAGTTTCCACCGCTGGTAAATTTCTAATGAGGGCCTGTTTTTGAAACATACGCTGAGCTCCTAAGGCCAGAGTAATTGTAACTACAGCTGGTAAACCCTCTGGTACTGCCGCAACAGCTAAACTTACCGCAGCAATCAGCATAAAACTTAATTCTTCACCGCGTAGTAAACCTAGAGTAAATATAATCACTACCAGAGCCAAAATAACTAGAGACATTTGCCAACCCAGGCGATCCAATCGGCGCTCTAGTGGGGTCGGTTCACAATTGATTGTCTGTAAAGGCAAAGCAATTTGTCCAAGCAGCGTATTGGATCCCGTTGCGGTTACTACAGCCAAGCCACGTCCATAGATCACCGTAGTTCCCATATAGGCCATATTCTCTCGCTCACTAACAAAAGAAGCTTCTGGAATGCTGTGGCAATGTTTATCTACAGCGGCAGATTCACCCGTTAAGGAGGATTCCTGGATACGTAAGTTAAAGCTCTCTATTAATCTGCAATCAGCCAGAATTTGGTTACCTGTTTCCAAAAAGACGATATCACCTGGCACTAAATCAATAGAAGAAATTTCCTGTATCTGCTGGTTGCGCAGTACCTTGACTGTAGATATAGCCAGTTTTTTTAGGGCAATGATGGCTTTGGAAGCCTTGTACTCATGTTTGACACCTAAAACGGCATTAAAAATAACAATGGCGAACATGGCAGTAGCATCAGTATAGTCTCCTAAAACCAAAGAAATGATCCCAGCTACGATTAAAAGCAGCACCATTGAGGCACGAAGTTGTTTGATGAGAATATCCCAGATTCTGGTTGATTCTGGGGAAGCTAATTCGTTTGGACCATATTCGAGCAAGCGCTGTTCAACTTGGCTCTGATTCAAGCCTTTTTCAAGATCTGCGTCTAATTTTTGTAGTACTTCGGTTAAATTCAGAGTATACCAATCATTCATCTAAGTTTTAACAGGTAAACTCTTGATATCTTCATCAAAGAGCCTGTAATTTTAGTATATTCCCTAAATCTATTAATAATAAATTAGACATTTTTCTAGAGATTTTCTCTAGCTAAAATAAAAATTATTGATAAAATTTCAAATCTAGCTGTTGCAAATTATAGGCTTTTAACTTTATTTATATTAAGTGATAGTTAGCTAAATCATCTTTATCCCATGTGAGATCTACTACCATAGAGTTAATCTTAGCTTGAAGCACCTAAACAATATGGTACAATCTCCAACCAAACTAAAAATACATTCTCTTGAAGTACCTGATACACTCAAGTTACAAGTTACTCCTGAGCAATTTGAACAATTGGCTATTGTAAACCGAGATCTTCGACTAGAGAGAACTTCAACTGGAGAGTTAATTGTGAATCCACCTACAGGAAGCGAATCAGGACGGCGTAATCTTAATCTTTCTACTCAATTTGGACTGTGGTGTATGAAAAATGAAGAGCTAGGTGAAGGTTTTGATTCTTCTACTGCATTTACCTTACCTAATGGAGCAATCCGCTCTCCCGATGCTTCTTGGGTTTCTCGAAAGCTTTGGGATTCTTTATCAGCTACACAAAAAAAAGGTTTTGCTCAGGTTACTCCAGAATTTGTGGTGGAGTTGCGTTCTCCTTCAGATAGTCTAGATACCCTCAGAGAAAAAATGTGTGAGTATATCGATAACGGTTCTCTATTGGGTTGGTTGATCAATCCTCAAGATAATCAAGTAGAAATTTATAGAAAGGGACAAGCTTTAGAACTCCTAGAAAATCCTACTGAACTATCAGGTGAAGAAGTTCTGCCTAGTTTTTCTCTCAATTTGAAAAGAGTGATGGCGTAATTAAATAAAATTTCAAATAATAATTAATAATTATGCAATATGTTAAATAACTATCCTCAAAAGATCACCTCACTGTGGATCTCATTTCTGTTGGGAACCCTTTTTCATACAGAATTGGGACTGATGCCACTTTTTCATAATCTGAAAGTCGAGCAGTCTGAAGTTCAAGGTAATCTCGATGCAGTATTTGGTTTTATGTTGTTTTTTTTTACAATTCCAATGTTACTGATTATATTTGCCAGTTTCATTCAAAATAGAAACTATCGTCGATGGCACTTTGGACTAACTATTGCCTATAGTCTGATGAATTTCGGTCATCTGATTGCTGATATTGTAGTTCGTTCTCCTTGGTATCAGTTGATTTTAATGTTGCTTTTGTTTCTCATTGGGCTAACTTTGAATCTAGTATCATTCCAATGGCTCAGGTCTAGCTAGGCAGGTCAAAGAGCACCATATTCATGTATTTATGTGCCCAATCAGTTCCAAAGGCTTTTTCTAAAATCCTTCTAGTTTTGTCGTTTTCTTTTTGACGAGAGCAATAATACTCCTGGGCTATTTTGTTTAGTTCACTTTGGGAGAGATTGGTTGGCTCGCTTTGCTGAGATTGAGCGCAGTGAATTTTGAGATAATCGGTGACTCTCTCTAGAAAAAGTTGTTCTTCTTGAGAGTTACTAGGACGTACGAATAGACAATAGGGAGAAAAGATATTGCCCCACTCTGGCAAGTCTCTAGGCTGAGAAAATTCAATATTTTTCAAGCTAGAAAGCTTTTCAATATAGGCAGCAGGTAAACCATTAATTGGAGAGAGATCTACAATAGCCGCACTAACCCCGCCTTTACCTGTGACAATATCACAGCCAAACATCGGTAAGTTATATTGCACATTGGGAAACATGACACAGTGTAAGATATCCAACCCTGTGCCGACTTTGGCTAATTCTAAGTGCATTTTACGAAATTGAGGGTTTTGGAAACAGAAATTTTCAATTAGTAACCTTTCTCCTTCAAGTTTTCCCTCAATATAGCCAAACTCTTCTGGAAGATTGTAATGCTCTGGAGATAAACTCTGCCAAGTTTTGATAATCACATCAGACAAGCTGACAATCAAAGGATGAAGGGATGATTTTAAAGATTCGGACATATTTAGATAAAGTTAGCTCAACTCATCTCCAAATTATCCGCTAGCAGGAAAAATATTTCCCTAGTTTGTCAGAAAAATTATTGATAGTATGTATAATTTGCAGATTCTATCAAAAAATGATATATTCTGTGGAAAATTATCTAAATTTTTTTGACATGTTAAAAAAAGAATTTGCATTTTGGTTAAGTAGCTCTCTGCTTTTGAGTCTGGCTCCAGTTACTTTGATTAGTAATAGCTCTGTGGCAGGTAATCTCGGTTCATGTCCTATTCCTGAAACTGACGCCAGAAACCCGACAGATCTTAATAATATTATTTCTTCTTTTGCTAATTCAGATTGCGCGCCAATTACCTTGATTCAAGATACTGAATTTTTTCGTTACTACAGTTCTCCTCTAGCTCCGGCGATCAGTAGAGGTCGTTTTTTAACTGATACATTTTATACTGATACTGCTGATGCAATAATTGGCTTGGCCCTTTTGCCTGAATTCAACAACAAGGCTACCCAATTAGAAAAAGCCTTGGTTCCTGCTGGTACTACTGTCTATGAAGGGATAGCCGGAGCTCAACCAGTGGGTAATACTGCCTCTTGTTACAAAGGTGGCGCTGTTCAGGATTTTATTGCTGATCGCGATGTACTTAAAACAGTCTTTACTTATCTATCAAACTTAGTCAATAATGGGGATGCATGCACATACGCCGTACCGGAGCCAAATCTAGCTCCAGTAATCTCCCTAATTGGTTTAGGTTTTATTGGTTATAGATTAAAGAAATCCAAGGCTTAATTTAATAAAAATTTCTCACTCTTTAGCCTATAAGTGATTGAGTGAGATCTTCGCTATAGCGCCCTTTCCAGCCTCAAATCCTTGCTCAGTATGCTTTTCCACCCATGGTTCTTCTGGAAAAACATTATCAAACATTAGCGACTCATTAACTTGGCGGTCCATCTCTAACCCTTGCGTTGATTGTATTTTCCGTTATTACTCCTTTGCTCGTCCTGATTGCTATCTAGTTGGGTCAAAGTAGTCAAAGTAACAGTATGAGCAATAGTTCTACTTTCATCACCTTCCTTTGATTGTTTTAGAGGGTAATTTTTATCTAGCAATAACCCTTTCATATCCTCAAAATAGTTTTTTAATACTTCTTCCTTTTGCTTATCATCTGCAATTTGCTGTTGCTTATCATTATTTTTGTTAGAGAAGTATTGTCCTCCAATCTAATTGAAAAATCCACAACTAACTCTACTGCAGTTGTGGATTTTTATCAGTTTCCAACAATTCCGGTTATAAGTCACCGGTAGACCGCTTTATCCCAAGCGGCACTTTCTGATTTACAGCTGTTTCCAACAATTCCGGTTATAAGTCACCGGTAGACTGTTTGTCGTCAATTCTATATATAACGACACGGTTTCTGGTTTCCAACAATTCCGGTTATAAGTCACCGGTAGACCCAACTGCTTGTAACGGCACACCATACGGTAGCCGTAGTTTCCAACAATTCCGGTTATAAGTCACCGGTAGACGTAGAATTTGTAGGACGTAATTTGTTCATGTGGGTTGTTTCCAACAATTCCGGTTATAAGTCACCGGTAGACCAATCACTCCAGTGCTTAGCGCTAATCAAAGCGCTCAAGTTTCCAACAATTCCGGTTATAAGTCACCGGTAGACCCCTCCTATTTTAAACCCTTTTGGAGAACATATTCCAGACTACATTTTCGAGGGATAGAAAATTGAATCGCCCAAATGAGGTT
>CAISPN010000030.1 GCA_903887375.1 uncultured cyanobacterium | reverse complement strand
TGCGTTCAATTTGTATCGCTTGCTCTTCAATTTTTATTGAATATTCTTGAACTTGTTTTAAGGCAATGGCAAGTTTTTTTTGACTTTCTTTAGCTATAATCACAAAGCAGAGAGCTATAGCACTAGCCAAAATAAAATATATACTATTGATCATTGTATAATTTGACTTTTGTACTATTTTATATGGGCTGTTGATATATTCATATGTAGCTATGCTAAATATCACCAGAAAAACTAGGTAATAAATAGACTTTCTGATACCAAACATCTGGTAATTACGAAAAAATGCAAGCACACCCAAATCAGGTACAAATAAAATATGGTCAGAAAAAATAATTGGTAAAATAAATATAATAAATGATTGAGCTATGTTGTAACCAATTTTCTGATATTTATTTTGTGGTAATCTAAAACCCATTATTAAAAAAGCAATAAGAAATATTGAGTTTAAGAAGAAATCTATATTAGATAAGATTTTGACCTTACAAGCATATATCCCCGTAATTATGGTCAAAATAATTATTAAAATTTCCAACAAAAGAAATTCGTTGCTATTTTTTCTTATTTCCTTAAGGATAATCATGTTTTATTAAAGAGTTTTTTTATCAGAATAAATGTCAATTTTCTCAGCTAAAATCAATGACTCTCTAGAATCAGTAATCTTTTTTTCAAATAAAATGAAGCAGGCTGAGATTATGCTCAATAGCTCTATGAGCAACAAGTTTTATTCAGTTAATGTATGATTTAATAAATATTTTCGTATTGAAATATAAGCATTTGAATTAGGGTTTTGTTATTTTCAAGATAGCCTTTATGGATTTTAACATGGTCCTAGGTCTGCCCCCAAGAGAAAAAACAAGACCATATCGGGAGTAAGTTTAGTACTACAATCTTATCTAAGGTTTTGCAGAGATAGAGCGCGCTCTGCTCATTGAGTCTTAGCCATAATCCAACAAGAAACAAATTAGTAAAACTCAGTATTGAACATAGTAAGCAGTGGCATTCATCCATCTTGCCTCTTTGTAAGATTCAGACTTGGGCTATAAATCCTAGTTAAAATAAAATCATAGAGGTTTTTTATATGGATGGCAGAAAACTCCAGCTAATTTTGCGCGATAAGTGGGGCTATTCTTACGATGTTCAGCTACGACCGGTTAAAAGTAAAATGTACTTTCAGGTAATGTGGAAATATCTTGAGCAGTCTTCATTTCCTCTTTCAGAGCAAGCTTACCTTGAGCATTTAAATGCTGTAGTGGGTTATTTGATTTCTTGGGGAGTATGGGAGCAAGTTATTAATTATCTTGAAAGCAGCAAAGAAACGCCCCGTATTGGCAAAGCTATCAGCATTCCCTTAGATTTACCAAAAGATATAGCCTCAGAATGGTTTGTTTAATTACCAGTTAGTTTCACCAGCCCAATACCTCCAAAGTAAAGTGCCAGAACTGCTCCAGCTAAAAGAGATTGAGTCAGTGGGTCAGTAGAAGGGGTGATAATAGCACCGAGAACTGCTGCAGCGAGAATAACGTAGCGCCAGGCTGAGGCCATCCTCTCTGATGAAACAATTTTTAAAACTCCTAAAATTACTTGGATAATTGGTATTTGAAAAGCCAATCCAGTGCTAAACATCAGTAGCAGAATAAATTCAAAATAGCGCTCGATTGACCATGCCTGCTCTACAACATCAGCCCCATAGCTGATAAAAAACTGCAAAGCGGCCGGGATCAAAGCAAAATAAGCAAACAGTAATCCTGCCAAAAAAAGCACCCCCGAACCAAGTACAACAGGCGCCAGTAAACGTCTTTCCCTTCTAGTTAGACCAGGCAAAACAAAGCAAACAATCTGGTAAACAATAAAAGGACTAGCTAGGATCAAGCCGCTGTAACCAGCAACTTTAAGGGTGACAAAAAAATATTCACCAGGCGAGAGCTGCAAAAACTTGATCCCTTGAGCTGGTATTTCCAATAACTGCACCAGTGGTTTGACAGCAAAAAAGCAAAGAACAATACCCAAGACCCCGGCAATTAGACTGTAGAATATCCGCCATCTTAATTCCTCAAGATGGTCAAAGATAGACATCTCAACATCATCTGGCGCTTTGTCTAGGTATTCTTCTTCGCTCTTGGGCTCGCTTAAGATAGTCATAGTCTTAAAAAATATTGAACTTAATTAGTTATTGTATCTTGCTCTTTTATCTGTTCTGTTGATTTCTTCACTGACTTGCATAAATAAATCTCTTCTGAGATAGGGATAATTCCCAATCCAGAGTTTCACTTGTGGTAAATATAGATCGCTAACGTGATCTACTTCACTAAGATCTTCTCTATCAGAGATAATCAAGCACTCTACAGTCAAACCAGGCTTAATGTTTTTGTATATTGGACGCAAGGGAGCAAATTTTTTAACCTTGAAACCGGTTTCATCTCTAGCTTCGATATTGATTCTCTTTTCCAAAGATTCGATTGTTATTAATTGTCCTTTGGAGTTGACAGTCATTTCTTCTCTGACTACTTCTTCACTTATAAAGACATTAGTCACCTTACCTTGCCAAAAACCACTGTAGGGATATTTGCGATATCTGGCATTGCGCTTACTAGCTAAATATACCGGTGCCCATAGCCAATAAATTAAAGAAATACAAATAAATAAAAGTGCTAATTCTTTGAGCCCATCTGGTCCTATTGAACGTATTATCCAAAAAACTAGAGCAGAAAGAAAAGAAATTAACACTCGTCTGAGCAAGTCAGATGGTTTACCCCAGTAGTAACCGTACTGCGGACCGGTAGCTACCATGGGAATTATCTGCTGAAAACTTTCTTGTCTTAGCGGGACTAACATATAATTTGAAATCTTAGGAAAATATTTAGAATTAAATATAATATGTCTATCTATTCTAGATTAATAATGAAAGTGGGGGAGATAAACAAAATACAATCCTAGTAATCTTTTTGTTAATGAATGAGATAAAAAAAATTGGCATCTTAACTAGTGGTGGAGACTGTGCTGGTTTAAACCCTGTTATAAGAGCAGTTGTTCACCATGCTACTGGTAATTATGGTTGGCAAGTGTTGGGAATTTCTCAGGCAACTATTGGCCTTATGAGTACTCCACCAAAGGTAATGCACTTTGCTTCAGACAAGGTAGATCATTTATTAACCATGGGTGGCACTGTTTTAGGCACTACAAATAAAGGCGATCCCTTTGCCTTTCCTATGGCAGATGGAACGATACGTGATCGATCTGCCGATATTATTGCAGGTTATTATGAGTTGGAACTAGATGCCTTGATTGGTATTGGTGGTGATGGTAGTCTGGCTATACTCAGAAATCTCGCTCAACAGGGTAATCTCAACCTAGTAGGTATTCCCAAAACAATTGACAATGATGTCGGGGCAACTGAAATTTCCATTGGTTTCGATACTGCTGTTGAAATTGCAACAGAAGCCTTAGATCGTCTTCATTTTACGGCATCTAGTCATAATCGGGTGATGATTCTAGAGGTTATGGGTCGTGATGCTGGACATATTGCCCTTGGCGCGGGTATTGCAGGTGGGGCTGATATTATTTTGATTCCTGAGATTCCTTACAAAATTGAAAAAGTTTGCCAGAAAATTATTCAAAGGCAACAGATGGATAAACATTTTTGTTTGGTGATTGTCTCGGAAGCAGTTGTCAGCTCAAGCGGGGATCAGTTAACACAAATGATGGTAGATAATCAAATCCGACTTGGCGGCATTGGCAATCATCTAGCCCAGCAAATCACCAAATATACCGAAGCTGAGACTCGTGTAACGGTTTTAGGCCATATACAACGTGGTGGAATCCCATCAGCTACTGATCGAGTATTGGCTTCGGCTTTCGGGGTAGCTGCTGTAGATTTAATTGCTGAGGGTAAATTTGATCATATGGTTGCTTGGCAGAATAACCAAATTATCAGTGTGCCTATTGCCGAGGCAATTAAAACCTATCGCAATGTTGATCCCCAAAGTACATTAATTAAAACAGCTAGGGGCTTAGGAATCTGTCTGGGTGATTAAAAAAAGTAATCCTCTTTTTACCGAGGATTACTTAAAAAAACATTTAGAAACACAATTTAGAAGTAAATGGTTCCTCCCCAGCGCTCATCCAAGCGGGGGGCAATCAGCATATAACCAGCTAAATTTTTCAGATCATCTTTAGTGACATTTTTCAGCTCAGGAAAGATATCTGGTCTAGATGTGTTAGGGTGCAGTTCTGTCAGGCTATCAACCCCATCATAACTGGTGGGGTTTTGTAAATAGTCAACCAGAGCTACGAGATTATCGCGGGCTGGCTCAGCACCTGCTAGATCTTCTAAACCCAAACTGACGTTATTATTGGTTTTTGTTTTACCTTGTAAGTGGCATTTAGTACATTGCAGGTTGAACAGACGCTGACCAGAAGCAACCTGTTGAGTACTGAGTGTGGTTTTTTGTCCTGCAGTATCGAGGGTTACAGTTCTAGTGGCCTCGGTTAATTCTACAGCAGAAGCAGGGGCCACGCCAGTACTAAAGAAGAAGACCAATGAAGCCATTACAGCCCATAGTATTTTTTTGATCATCGTTTTCCTTAAAAAAGATAGGTTTATTCTAGAGAAACCGAACAAATAGAGTCCTTAATATATCCTATGACAAAACAAGTCAATGAGACTAGTGTCTTGTTAAGGCTAAAAAAAATCGATAATGGAGTAAGCAACCAGAATTAAAAAAAGAAAAAAATCAATGGCTAGGGATCTCAGAGGATTTATTAAACTATTAGAACAAAGGGGTCAGCTAAGAAGGATCAAGGCCTTGGTTGATCCCGATCTGGAGATCGCCGAAATCTCTAATCGTCTTCTCCAAGCAGGTGGTCCTGCTTTGCTATTTGAAAATATTAAAGGCAGTTCAATTCCGGTAGCTGTTAACCTGTTGGGAACATTAGAGCGCATCTGTTGGGCCATGAATATGGAGCAGCCTGCTGAATTGGAATTACTAGGCCAAAAATTAGCACTTCTGCAGCAACCCAAACCTCCAAAAAAACTCTCACAGTTTGTAGATTTTGGCAAAGTATTGTTTGATGTACTGAGGGCTAAGCCCTCTGGCAGTTTGTTTCCTCCTTGTCAGGAAGTGGTAGTTGAAAATTTTGATCTCAATTCTTTTCCTTTTATCAGACCCTATAGCAAAGATGCCGGCAAAATTGTGACTTTGGGTCTGGTCATCACTAAAGATTGCCAAACTGGTACGCCCAATGTTGGTGTATATCGTTTACAGTTACAATCCAAAAATACAATGACCGTTCATTGGCTTTCAGTCAGAGGCGGAGCGAGACATCTGCGCAAGGCCCAAGAGGCAGGTAAACCTTTAGAAATTGCTATTGCCCTGGGCATAGATCCCCTTTTGATTATGGCCGCGGCTACGCCCATCCCTGTAGATCTTTCTGAGTGGCTCTTTGCCGGCCTCTATGGTGGTTCAGGAGTCAAATTGACTAAGTGTAAAACCTTGGATCTAGAGGTGCCGGCTGAGGCTGAAATTATTTTAGAAGGAACGATTACTCCAGGTGAAGTACTACCAGATGGTCCTTTTGGAGATCATATGGGCTACTACGGTGGAGTAGAGGATTCTCCTTTAGTTCGTTTCCATCTAGTCACTCATCGCAAAAACCCGATTTATTTAACTACCTTTAGTGGCAGGCCGCCTAAAGAAGAAGCAATGATGGCCATTGCTCTTAATAGAATCTATACTCCTATATTGCGCCAGCAAGTCTCAGAAATTACGGATTTCTTCTTGCCTATGGAGGCGCTCAGCTATAAAGCCGCTGTCATATCTATTGACAAAGCCTATCCAGGACAAGCTCGTCGAGCTGCTCTTGCTTTTTGGAGCGCCCTGCCTCAATTTACCTATACTAAATTTGTCATAGTGGTAGATCGGCAAATTAACATCAGAGATCCCCGACAGGTAGTCTGGGCAATCTCTTCCAAAGTTGATCCTTCTCGGGATGTATTTATTTTACCGGAAACTCCATTTGATACTCTTGATTTTGCCAGCAGCAAGATTGGTTTAGGAGGAAGGATGGGTATTGATGCTACTACTAAAATTCCTCCAGAAACCGAACATCAATGGGGTGAAGCCCTAGAAACAGATCCTTCTACTGCTGAATTAGTCAGCAAAAGATGGGCTGAATATGGACTTGCAGATCTCAAGCTAGATGAAGTAAATGCCAATCTCTTTGGTTATGAAATATCCTAGTAGGGCTCTATGGAGGCAGAAGGTTCACTTTTGAGATGTTCTAGAAAATCGGCAAGTTCTTGATCAGAGAGCATATGGCGCGATTTTTTCCCGTAAGTA
Organism: uncultured cyanobacterium; assembly: GCA_903887375.1. Taxonomy (GTDB): domain Bacteria; phylum Cyanobacteriota; class Cyanobacteriia; order Cyanobacteriales; family Microcystaceae; genus CAISPN01. Next base: position 37,376 of record CAISPN010000030.1, on the reverse strand, counting down.
GACAAAAGGTATTCTCTGCCTTTTTCTGTATTCCAGCCTATACGTTTCAATTCAAGGTTAATCATGGCAATCATCTGAGAACTATCGATAGGAGCGATAGTTTCTAGGGGAAGTTGAGGAGGTTGACTTCCATTGACAATAGGGATAACGGGTTCTTCGACGGTGGGGATATTTTTCTGGCTTGGCTTTTGTTCTATCAGAATAACTGGTTGCTCAGGCTCTTTCAAGGGAGCAATATCATTAGATTTGTTTTTTTTGCTTAAATCCAGAAGAGATAAAGCTCTTTTGATTGCTTGATCTTCAGCTTCTTCTAGTTTATTTGAGCTACTTAGAGCGCTTACCAAAGTTTCTCCACTGTTTTTTAATAAAACGCGGACAATATAGTATCCATGATCTATCTGAATCAACTCAGATAGGAGAGTTCCATTGGGATAACATCGGTGAAATTCAGTCAACATACTTTTAATTTTTAAAGGAGAGATATGCTAAGAAGACAGACGAGCAATGATCTTTTGAACTATGTCCATGCCACTGATAGCTTGCCAACCAAAAAGACCTAAGATGAATGCGTTGAGAGTTATATGAGTATAGCGGGCTAGATCATTACCTTTTTGCATCAGTGGAGAAAGTGAAGCAGAAATCGCAATCAAACCAGTCATTGCTAGTCCCACTAATAGGTGAGGACCAAAGAACAACTTCCCATTGTTGATATAGGTAACAGCCATTGCCCCAATTGATCCCAAGACCATCAAGGCTAAAATTAAAGAGCCAATTTGGTAATGTTTGATATTAAATTTACCTTTGACTAGTTCTTTTCTGATATCCTTCTCAGCTGTTCTAATGCGGCGCAATTGAATACCCAAATACAACGCATATACTGATAGCCCCAACAATGTCCACATGAGAATAGGATGACCAAACTGGGACCATACTTTCACTTCTTCAGGTATCGTCAAATTCATACTATTCTCCTTCTGAGCTTAATCTAATGTTCTATGGCTTTTTCTAGTACTCAATCTAAGATAGCATGATTTTGCTTAACCAGAAGCCAGTATAAAACCAATTGCAAGTAATAAATTGGAAAAGAAATGCAATTTAACTGCAATATATTTAGAATTTCTAATGAGCCTAGGCTCAGAGTGATTAGCTAGCATATGAGTGATTAATTGATAGGCAATAGGGAAGCTAGCTAAAATCAGTAAACAAGTAGATGGCATTACTCCAATGAGAGTATAGATAAGCGGTAAAATGTAAATTGCCAGAGAAAAAATAGTGACAATTTGAGCACCTTTTGCCGTACCAAGTCGCACAATTGGTGATAACTTGCCGGCTGCCAAGTCATCTTCAACTTGATGAAAATGTGAGCAAAGCAATATTAAAGAAGTGTTAATCCCAACGATGATTGAAGTAGCTAAACTCACGTATGAATAATGCATAGTTTGTGAATAGTAAGCAGCAGCAATCGCCAGAGGACCAAATGTGATAAAACAGATTATCTCACCCATGCCCTGATAACCAAGACGAAAAGGTGGTCCTTGGTAGCTATAACCCAAAGCGCAGCATAGCAAGACAATAAGTAGAACTGTTGAATCATTCTGTAGCCAAGCAATAGCAAAGATTTGAATAATACCCAATATTAAAATTAAATTACTAATTATAAAAATTAAACTCTTTTTACCTGTGATATTGACTATTGATTCAGCTTTTCTAACATCGATGCCAGTCTCAGAATCAAATACATCATTACTAAGGTTTAGCCAAGCTAAAATAAAAACTGCTGAACTCAAAAAAAGCCAAAATATCAGAGATTTAAATTGTTCAGTTTGATAAAAAGCAATAGCTGAACCTACGATAATAGGCATAATTGCCACAGTATACATAGGAGGTTTGAGAGCAGCTAGCCACAGTTTTTTATTTTCAGTTTTAGTCATGGATATAAAATGTGCATATCTAAGGTCTCTTTATTATCCCAAGATATGCTGCGGCATAACCCCTATTACGTATTATCGACGATCTAACTCAACGAGATTAAATTTCTATCTTTTTCTTTAAAATCTGCAATCAGAGATTTACTCCGTAAATAATGACGCACTATTAAGAAATACAACAAACCACCACTTCCTAAAATAGCTAAAAATACATAATTATTTGCTAGTAGTCCTATTTTTAACGCGGTTCCTATGCTAGTCCCTAAGATTACTGCAAGAGTATGAAAGAATAAAATAAAGCCTGACCCATATCTTTCTGCTTTGGGTAGGTTGAGATAGATAGCCAGCCACTGCCCCAGCCCCAGCAGCCCCGCCAGCACCAGCAGCACCAGCACCAGCAGCAATAGCCCCGGCATCACCACCAGCCCCGCCAGCACCAGCAGCAATAGCCCCGCCACCAGCTCCAGCCACTGCTTCAGCCCCAGCTCCAGCCCCTTCAGCACCAGCCCCAGCAGCACCAGCAGCAATAGCCCCGCCACCAAAGAATACCCACCAAAAAGAGATACAAATAGCAGCATTGTCATAATTGGGTAAGGTAATTTCTTGATCTCTAGTGAGATGGGTTGTGCTGTTTTAATTTGTATTTTTAGGGAATAACTTTCAGGAATAGCATTAGTTTTTAATACAATTACTCGACTACCACTGGATTGTGATTTTAGTTTGCTAGTATCAACTGTGATTTTACAATCAACTTGATTACCTTGAAATTCTTTAGGAGAGAAAGAAATCCAAGTATGAGAGTCGGGTGTATGGGGTGGATCGTTGGGGTGAGGTTCAACTGACCATTTACCTTCTAAAAGAGTTTTTGGAGTGGGATTAACAATAGTAATAGTTCGGGTGATTCTTTCCCCTAAATTTTGAGCAGTAAATTCTAAGCTAGAAAAACTCACTTGCACTGAAGGTTTAGGCTTAATCTTTCCTGGGAAAATATCAACTCCTAGGGTTGCTTCACGTTGACACCAATTACAACTTTGATAACCTGCTCTATATATATGAGTATTTACATCAGGGCAATCCACCAAATCCTCAACAGATCTTCTCAAGACGTAGTACCAATCTTCTGCTGAAGGACGTAATGCAGGATTGTCATAACCATCATTGAAGCATTTTAGGAAATATTGCTTGATTTGAGAATCTACAATATCCAGACTGATGGTACTTGGTCCCGGTTGAATAGGGCTATTTTTGGCATAAGGCCACCAACCATTTTTAATCAAGTCGTCTTGTTGGGGAGAATCTCCTGCCCCTGTCCACTTTCCTCCAAAGGGATGAGTACCAAACAAGAGAAAATAGAGAATTACCCCCAGACGAAAACGATCATGATAGGTAGTTTGTCTAGTGGTTGATAAGTCTTCTCCCAATAATTCTGGTGGAGTAAAGCCCTGTGATCCTACTAAACAATGATGTATTCTCCCATTTTGTGGATCTATGACTTGAAAGGAATCTGTATCAATAATTGAAGGTAACGCTTGATTATTAACTAGAATATTTTGTGGTTTAATATCACCAATAATATAACCTTTATTATGGATAGACCAGACTATTTGAGCAATATTAGTTGATACTACATGGAGAAATCTCCAGTCTACTTCTAGGCCTTGTTTTTTACGTAGTCTAGGACTGTATATATCTATTAGCTCTCTTCCTCCAACAACTTGGGGCATGAGAAAACCGACAATTTGACTAGCATCATCAGTTAATAGTGATTGAGGCCAAGCAAAAGAAATATGATTTTTATGATCATTAGGATCACTGGGCTTGTTAACTACCATTAAACTGAGTTTATCTGCCCTTTCTGATGTAGCCAAATTATAGACTTTAGCTAATATTCCAGTTCTTTCTGTTTTCCAGACGGTCCCTTCTCCACTATCGGCAATTTTTTTTGTTAATTGAATAGCTTTGTTGGTCTCAGCGCAGATTAGATAAGGCATGGATGCACCTTTATTCCTTAAATAAAGCTATTAATAATGACTTATCATCATCTGTCCTACTATTAAGAGATGGTGACTGTAAAAACGGTTTAAGATAGTCTTCTTCTTTTAGGTCTACTGTCTCTTGAAGATAGGTTTCTAAGGGACTGAAAAAGCGCTCATAAGGTGAGTAATTACTTAACTTAATAGCAACCTTTTCTAAACCATCTGTAGAAGCACAAATAAAAGATATAGGCTTAGAGATAATATCCACCTGCATATCTTCTATCGCAGTAGATGAAGTTATAAAAGTAGTCTCATTGGCATATTCTCCTTTATTAGGTTTAAAAAGAAGTTGATATTCCTCATTAGAAGGACGTATAACTATAAAACCATCTCCGATTTGCATAGCCATTATTTCCTCTGAAGTCGCTATAAAAATCAACAAAGTACAAGCTAAGTCTTCGATTTTATAGTTATTTTTGTCTGATAGTTTTTGTAATTCCTCCTGAACTTTTTCAACTATTGTAGTAAATATTTGTCTGACATTTTTTAAAGATGGAGGTGAGGAGTCTTCAGATTTTATTGTATGCCCTTCAACCCCTTTAAGGTAGCCTAAAACAGTTTCTACGGCCAATTTAGAGCCTATTTCAGAATGTTTAGCACTACCAGCACCATCACTGACAGCGCCTATAATAGCCCGATTTTCTAGGAGACAATATTGAGCATAATCTTGACAGGGTAAATTTAACTTTTGATGACTAGTACCTATCTCGCTAGAGACGACCGCTTTACAATCCACAATCAAGCCCCTTCTATGTACTAATAGTGCCCCAACTGACGGGAGGTAAGGATATAGAGTCCCCAATTTTACCAGTCGAAACCCTTTTCATAGAACTACTTAACCAGAGGAAGAGGGAGCGAAAGTCTAAACCATTTAAAAAGATAGGAGGACGTTCAGGGGATGCTATTTGACGTAGTTTATCCATATCTGCTCCCTGTACACCCACAGCAAAGAAAAGGAGGCGGCGTTCATTTTCTGCTTGCAAGAGACGTTGAGAGGCTAATGTCCATGCGTCTGTAGGTGCTCCATCTGTAATCATAAAGATCCAAGGACGATAATACTGTATACCATGATTTTTGTAGGCTACCTTGCGATCTTCTATCAGATCTAGAGCATATTCAATGGCTTCACCCATAGGAGTATAACCATCAGGTTTCAGTAGAGGTGGTGTAAACTCATCCACCGTGACAAAGTCTTGTATTTTTTTGACGGTTCCTCCAAAGGTAACCACCGCTAAATCGACGCTGAGTGAGGCTTGAGAATCTTTCAATACATCCTCTTTAAAAGAGGCTATCCCACGGTTTAACTCTTCTATAGCAGGACCTGCCATAGATCCAGAAGTATCGAGTAGAAGCAACACTGGACAACGACTTTCGGGGTTATCAACAAATTCTGGAAATCCAATAGCCATATATTGATAAAAGTAGATGAGATTATTATGTGTATTATACTATGTGAATTATATATATCCCTCTTCCCTCACTTCTGAATCAAAAAACAGTAAATAAGCGCTTATTGTACTACACACCAAACTTCTCTGTTACTCAAATAAATTGTTGCTCTACAATATAATCAAAGATTGTGTCAGATATCAAAAAATTGTTTATGGGAAAGGAACGTCAAATTTGGCTCTATGATACAACCCTCAGAGATGGTTCTCAAATGGAGGGCATTTCCCTTTCTCTAGAAGATAAACTCAAGATTGCTCTAACCCTAGATGAAATGGGTATAACTTTCATTGAAGGTGGCTGGCCTGGTGCTAATCCCAAAGATGAACAATTTTTTGCCAAAGCTAAAGAGATTAATTTCAAAAATTCAGAAATAGTAGCATTTTGTTCTACTCGTAGGCCTGGACGTAAGCCTCAAAATGAACCATTGCTGCAGTCGATACTCGCTGCTGAAACTACATGGGTGACGATTTTTGGTAAATCTTGGGATCTTCATGTTACTGAGGGCATAGGTACTACTCTAGAGGAAAATCTAGATATGATCTATGGCAGTATTGAATATCTAATCAGCCAAGGAAAAAGAGTAATATATGATGCTGAGCATTGGTTTGATGGTTATTTCCATAACCCCCAATATGCCATCTCTACCCTCCAAGCAGCTCAACAAGCTGGAGCGCAATGGCTGGTTCTTTGCGATACCAATGGTGGTACTTTGTCGGGGCAGATCACTCAAAGCATCAAACAATTGCGCGAGCAATTAGGAGAATCACTTCCTCTGGGAATCCATACCCATAATGATTCAGGTTTAGCTGTGGCTAACGCTCTAGCAGGGGTTTTAGAAGGAGTAGAGATGATCCAGGGAACCATCAATGGCTATGGTGAACGCTGCGGAAATGCCAATCTCTGTACATTGATTCCTAACCTTCAGCTCAAGATGGGCTATTACTGCCTAGAAGATAGACAGTTGGCTCAATTATCTCCCAATAGTCACTTAATTTCCGAGATAGTGAACTTGGCACCTGATGATCACGCGCCTTTTGTCGGTAGTTCTGCATTTGCGCATAAAGGTGGTATTCATGTTTCGGCAGTTCAGAAAAATCCAATTACTTATGAACATATTGACCTAAACAAAGTAGGCAATAAAAGAAAAATTGTAATTTCCGAGCAAGCAGGGATCAGTAATATATTATCTAAAGCTCGGACTTTTGGACTTACCTTAGAAAAAGAAGATAAAGCAGCTCGTATAATTTTAGAGAAACTCAAACTTCTTGAGAGCCAAGGTTATCAATTTGAAGCAGCTGAAGCCAGCTTTGAGCTATTGATGCTTGATGCTCTGGGAAAAAGAAAAGAGCTCTTCGAGTTAAAAGGATTTCAGGTACATTGTGACCTATTGACTCCATCGAGCAGATCTTTGGCCACTATCAAGCTTTCTGTCAATGGCAAAGATATCCTGGAAGTTGGAGAAGGCAATGGACCAGTTTCTGCTTTAGATCAGGCATTGCGTAAAGCTCTTTTAGCATTTTATCCATCTTTAGCTGAATTTTATTTAACAGACTACAAAGTCAGGATTCTTGATAGTGGATCTGGAACCGATGCTAAGACCAGAGTTCTGGTTGAATCAAGTAACCGAAGGCAGCGCTGGAGTACTGTTGGGGTCTCAGCTAATATTCTAGAGGCTTCCTATAAAGCAACAGTTGAAGCTGTAGAATATGGACTGTTGCTCAATGATCGCAATACATTTTAACCTTAATCAGAAAAAATAGTATATTATAAGCACAGATTATTATTTTATCTGGGGATTTTATGCGCGAGAACAATAAGTATAAAGTTGGTAATATCAGACCCAGTCAGCTCCTATTTACCTATGGTATTGGCGCAATAGCTGAATTGCCCCAGCTTTCTGTTTTGGTTATGGGATTGGATCAATGGCTAATTGACGATTCACAAGCGCTATATGAACCTAGGTTATTGGCTGCGGTGAAAACTAGGCTAGGCAATCAGGTTAAAAGCCTTCGCAGGCCGCCAATAGTTCCTAGTGAGGGAGGGGAGAATGTCAATCCTTTTATGGGAGTGCCAGTAGCGCCTTTTCCTAGCTGGATGGTTTGTTCTCGTTGCCGTCTGCTAGCTCCTCTAGAATCAGGATTATTTAAGATCAAATCAAATCCATTTCGTCTCAATGATATTTGTTATGTGCATGCTAATTGTCAAGGTTCACCCAAATATAAAAAAGAACCAGCAGCAATTCCTGCTCGTTTTTTAGTAGCCTGCAGTCAGGGACATCTGGATGATTTTCCCTGGCTCTATTTTGTCCATCGGGGCAATAGTGAATGCACAGGTCCTTTAAAGTTTGAAGAATCTGGCTCTTCCGGCTCAACTACAGAAATCAGCGTAAAATGCACTAAGTGCGCTGACTTGTCACCCCGTATCCTCTCTGATGCTTTTGGTGAATCTGGAAAAACCCATATGCCCCGATGCCGTGCTAGGAATCCTCATCTAAATGACTTTGATGAGAAATGCTCAGAGCAGATGAGCACTATGTTACTTGGCGCTTCTAATAGCTGGTTTCCTCTAACTCTCTCTGTTCTCTCTTTGCCGGAGAATTCTTCTGAGCTTGAGCAACTAGTTGAGGAGTTTTGGTCTGATCTAAGTGAAATTTTAAGCATAGAAGAGCTCAGGAGTATGGCTCGTATCTTTGCCAAAAGTGATCTTAAACCTCTAGCCAAATATCCAACTGAAGAGATATGGCAGATTATTCTCAAGAAAAAAGACAATAGTCAACAACCAGAACTCGAACAAAAGAAAATAGATCTCAAAAGCCCTGAATGGCAAGTTTTTTCACAAGCCAATGTGAATTTAAATAATGAGAATTTTCGCCTTCGTCCTGTAGAACCGCCTGCTGGCTTTACTAAATATTTCAGTCAAATTGTCCTGGTAGAAAAACTACGGGAGTTCATGTCTCTAGTTGGCTTTAGCCGAATTCAATCTTCTGGAGATTTTGGAGATGAGATTGAATCTGAGGAAATTACAATAGTCCCACTAAGCAGTAATCCTCCGCAATGGGTCCCTAGCTGTGAAACCAGAGGAGAGGGTATTTTTATCCAATTTAATGAATCTACTATACAAGTTTGGGAAGATAGCCAAGATCTGCGCAATAAAGCCAACAAGGTTAAATTAGCTTATGGTGATTGGCTCAGTCGTCGCAATCTAAATCCTAACAAGTCTCTTACCCCGAGTATGAGGTATCTGCTGCTCCATTCCCTCTCGCATGCTTTAATCCGTCAGTTTTCTATTGCCTGCGGTTATAGTAGTGCCAGTTTACGAGAGAGAATCTATTCCAAAAAACCGGATCAAGAAGGCGGACCACAAGCTGGTATTTTGATCTATACAGCGGCTTCTGATAGTGAAGGGACTATGGGAGGTTTAGTGAGCTTGGGAGAATCTAGTACCCTTGGCTATCATATCTCTCAAGCTCTTGAACAGGTCAAACTCTGCGCCTCGGATCCTCTTTGCGCTGAACATGATGCCAATTCCCAAGATGGCAGTCTGCATTGGGCTGCTTGTCATTCCTGTCTGTTTACCCCAGAGACTTCCTGTGAAAAGGGCAATAAATTTCTCGATCGTAGCTTGTTGGTTAAAACTCTTGCCAATAGCGATCTGGCTTTTTTTGAATAGAATTACAATGTACTTGAATCTAAACTTTTTGCTTCACTAGGAGTCAAATGTAAGCCACATTCTTGTTTGATTCCCTTAAAACGAGTATCTCTTTCGTCAGTATCAGCGGCCATTAAAGGACGGCTCGAATGCCAGTCTCCCACAGTTACATAGCCCAAGTCAAAATAAGGATGATAAGGCAAGTTATGTTGATTTAGGTACTGGTAGATATCGCGAGAATGCCAGTTCAAAATAGGGTGCACTTTGTAGAATTCACCTTGTTTAGCTATTGTAGAGAGTCCATGGCGATGACTGGTCTGTGAGCGCCTTAGCCCTGCTAACCAAGCGGTCGCCTTGAGCTCACTTAGAGCTCTCTGCATTGGTTCAACCTTGCGAATTTGGTCGTAGCGATTGAGCGATTCGACATCATCTCTATCCCAGAGCTTACCGTAGAGAGCTTCCATTCTGGCAGGACTCAAAGGAGATTGGTATACTTTTAAATTAAGGTTTAATCTTTGGCTAAGCTGCTGAGCAAAGATATAGGTCTCTGCTGGTAAATAGCCTGTATCGATCCAGATAACCGGGATATTGGGTATGATGCTAGTTACTAAATGGAGCATCACAGCAGATTGTATTCCAAAGCTAGTGCTCAGTACCAGACCTTCTTGAAAGGAATCATATGCCCAGTTGATTATCTCTGGGGCAGTTTTATTTTCTAATTGAACATTGATAGAATCCAACTCTAGAGTTGTACCAGATTGGAATAATTTATTTGGGTAGTTTTCCATCAGATCTGGCTTTGACATAATTTACTGGTTAAAATCATCCTGCTTTCTAAGCATTCTAAAACTATTTTTCTCTATTCAGATGGAGTGATGACCGCCCAAGTAGAGAGCTGCAACCTTAGGATCATTGAGAAGTTCAGATCCTTTTCCTTGGTAGCGATCACGTCCGCTTTCTAAAACATATCCCCTATCTGCCATTAATAGCGCTTTTTTGGCATTTTGCTCAACTAGAAGAATCGAGGTTCCGCTTTGGTTAATCGCCTTGATCTGGGCAAATACATCTCCCACCAAGATAGGGGATAGAGCTGCTGAAGGCTCATCTAATAAGAGCAAATCAGGCTTCAACATCAAAGCTCTGCCCATAGCTAACATTTGTCTTTCTCCACCAGAGAGGGTACCTGCTTTTTGGCGTCGCCGTTGGGCTAAACGCGGAAACATATTAAAAATAACCTCTTTTTCACTTGTGATTGAACCACTTGTGAGGAAAGCTCCCATTTCTAGATTTTCTTCAATTGTTAGAGAAGGAAAGACATTGGCAATTTGAGGTACATAGCCTAATCCTTGCTGTACAATTTTTTCTGACTTAAGTCCTACTAGAGTTTTCCCTTTAAAGTTGATGGTACCTTGATTGGGAGTTAGCAATCCAAAGATGGTTTTTAAAAGTGTTGATTTTCCGCAACCATTGGGGCCTATGACAACTACCAACTCACCTGGAGCTATTATCAAACTCACACCCTGGAGAATATTGAGATCCTTGATATAACCTGCATAGAGATCCTGAATTTCTAATAAGTTATCCATCCTTATTGAGGTGTTGTTTGCAAATCCGGTTTTTCCTGATCTAGTATAGCTCCTTCAACTGGACAGACTTGAAGGCATATCCCACAATCGATACAGGTAGCAAAATCAATCCAGTACCACTGGGTTCCCTTTATATTCTTTCCAGGACCTGGATGAATACAGGCAACCGGGCAAGCATCGACGCAATCTGCCACCCCTTCACAAATCTCGGTAACTATAGTATGTGGCACTTTTTCCTCTCAATTAACTCAATTATTATAAAGATATTATGAAGCTGCCAGACGTTTACTGAGAGCTTCTTTTCTTTTGCGAGCGATTTTGTTGCTCTGATCATATTTTAAAGTCTCTTCGTAGGTTTCTATAGCTTTTGTGATCATCTGCTTTTTTTCGTAGGTGTTAGCTAGGTTGTTCAAAGCTACGACATAGTCAGGATAGAGTTTAATGGCATCTTTATAATTGCGAATAGAAAGATCATATTGCTCTTGAGCAAAATAGGAAAAACCCAAAGCATTGTAGATCAGGGCTTTATTTTCAGGTTCAGTCTCATCTTCATTCAGTTTGAGGGCTTTTTGAAATAAGGCTATTGCCTGGACATAGAGCTTTTTATCTAGATAAAGACTACCAAGTTCATAGGCATCTTTGGCTGTTGCTTTGTTTTGTTTTAATAAATTTTGCAACCGTGTAATTGTTTTTTCCTGGCGAACAGTTTTAAATACTTGCTGAATCAGAAAAACTGCTACACCCAAAAGCAGTACTAATAGGACAAAAAGATAGACAACTGGAAGGTTTTCTTGCATATTTAGGGTAATCCCCAGTAAGTTATACGTTGTTTTAACCAGCCGGACTGTTTGGCCGATTGGATCACTTTGGCGACCCTCTTTTGTAGTTCATTGTAAGCTATTCCTTTAGGCAGAGCTATAGCCAAAGGAGCTACTGAAAGCCTTTGCTCTAAAAGATGATAGCTGGGATGATCAGATCTCCAGCCTACTAGGATACTACGATCTGCTACCATTGCATCTACCTGTTTGGACTCAAGCTTTTCAAAACCCTCTAGGTAAGATTGCACTTCAACTAGTTTGATATCTTTACTTAAATAAAATTTAAGAGCAGCTATTGCACTAGATCCTTTTAAGACGGCTATCTTTTTTTCTAGCAGATCTGAGAGTTTTTCAATCATTGGATCACTGGTGATGATTCCGGTACCATCTAAATAGTAATAGTCAGTGAAGTTCACCAAACGAGAGCGGGACTGGTTAATAGTTAGATCTGCTATTAATAAATCTACTTTATCTTCTAGAAGCGCCTTGAGACGATCTTGGTTGAGCATGGGATAGAACTCAATCGCCTCTGATGAGCCAAGAATTTCTCTGGCTATTTCTCTGGCTAGATCTATTTCTAGTCCCACTAATTGACCTTGGCTGTTGTAAAAACCAAGTGGAGCTAGATTATCTTTAACTCCAACTCTCAATTTACCCTTTGCTTGAATTTCTTTGAGAGTGCCCGATAGAGAGCTAGTAACTCCAAAACAAAAACATAGTATTAGCGTGGCAATCGAGCGGGTTAACATTTAAACTAAGTCACCAGTCAGGCTAAAGGGGCGAGTTGCAGTTATCTTAACAGAGACTACTTTACCCTTTAGCTGATTGATATCACCAGCAAAGAAGGTAAGACGGTTACCGTCAGTTCTACCCATAACTTGACTGGGATCTTTAAGATTGACCTGCTCTACTAGAACTTTTTCGATTTGACCTAGACGAAGTTGGGATCTGTGGGCTGCTTTGGTATTGATCAGATGATTGATTCTTTGCAATCGATCGCTTTTTATTTCAAAAGAGAGTTGATCTGACCAATGAGCAGCAGGAGTTCCCGGTCTTGGAGAATAAGCGGCGCTATTGAGCTGATCAAAGCCTATTTCTTCTACCAGTTTGAGGGTATTTTGAAATTGTTGCTCACTTTCTCCGGGAAAGCCAACGATCACATCAGCGCTAATTGCCGCATCTGGCATATATTCGCGTATTTTATCTATGATCTCTCTGTAGCGCTCAATTGTGTAGCCTCTGCCCATAGATTTGAGGATATCATTGTCACCGGATTGAAAGGGAATATGAAAATATTTGCAAACTTTATCGAGCTGGGCACAGGCTTGAATTAATCGTTCAGTGAAATAGCGCGGATGACTCGTAGCAAAGCGAAATCTCTCTATACCAGGCACATCATGAAGGAAATAGAGTAAATCTGTAAAGTTATAAAGGTGCCGACCAGTCTCGGTAGATCCTGGTAAATCCCGGCCATAAGCGTCTATATTTTGCCCAAGAAGAGTGATTTCTTTATAACCTTGGGTGGCTAAATCTGCGACTTCTTTTTTAATAGATACAGGAGTTCTAGATTGCTCAACACCTCTGACATTGGGTACTACGCAATAGGTGCAGCGTTCATTGCAGCCATAGATCACATTGACCCAAGCAGTGACTGTACTTTCACGGCGCGGCTGGGTGATGTTCTCGGTGATATGCCTAGATTCAGTCGCTACCACCTGATTGCCATTGAAGACATCTTCTAAGAGATTTTCTAGTCTGTTGGTATGTTGTGGTCCCATAACCAGATCAAGCTCTGGTATCCGCTGTAGTAGTTTTTCGCCCTCTTGTTGAGCTACGCAGCCAGAGAGGATAAGGGTCAGATTAGGGTTTTCCTGTTTTCTTCTGGCTTGTAACCCCAAGTAAGAGTAAACCTTTTGCTCGGCATTATCTCTAATAGTGCAAGTATTGTAGAGAATCAGATCTGCTTGGTTAGGATCATCGGACCATTGAAACCCCATTTTCTCCAAAATACCAGCCATCTGCTCAGAATCAGCCTTATTCATCTGACAGCCGAAGGTAGTAATGTGGTAGTGGCGAGGGGTCTGAGTCATTTTTTTTAATTTTGTTCTCTAGGTATGCTATTTTAACATAGTCGAATACAATGGAGTGTTATTGAGGTTTCAGGCATGTTGCGTTACGCTTATTATCCGGGTTGTGTGGCCCAAGGTGCTTGCCGAGAATTGTATATATCTACCGGCGCACTGGCTCAGAAATTGGGAATAGAATTAATCGAATTAAAAAAAGCAGCCTGTTGTGGTTCAGGAACCTATAAGGAAGACTCGCAACTGTTGGAAGATACTATCAATGCCCGCAATATTGCCCTAGCAGAAGAATTATCTTTACCATTGCTGACCCATTGTAGTACTTGCCAAGGTGTGCTTGGACATGTAGATGAGCGTCTCAAACAAGCTAAAGAAAAAGATCCTGCCTATTTAGAGCAGATCAATGGACTGTTGCAAAAAGAGCATTGTTCTCCCTATCAAGGAAATGGTAGGGTCACTCATCTTCTCTGGGCTTTGGTACAAGACTATGGGCTAGAGAAATTGCAATCCCAAGTAACTAAGCCTCTAACTGGACTCAAATGCGCTGCTTTTTATGGTTGTTATCTCCTGCGCGGCCAAAAGTCAATTCCAGATGATCCTAGTAATCCTCAATCACTAGAGAAGGTATTTACCTCTGTTGGTGCTACTAGTATCAATTATGATGGACGTACTCAATGTTGTGGTTGGCCTATCTCTAGTTACGCGCCTAAAGAGTCTTTTACTTTAGCTGGCCAGCATTTATTAGCAGCCAAACAAGCTGGAGCTGACTGTATAGTAACTCCTTGTCCCCTTTGCCATCTCAATCTAGAGTCACGTCAACCTGAAATAGAAAAGGTGATTGGGCAAAAGCTCAATATTCCTATATTGCACCTACCTCAACTAGTTGGCTTGGCTATTGGTATTTCTCCTGAGCAGTTGGGGCTAGCTCGTCATATTGTCTCTACTTCAGCAATATTACAGAGCTTAAGCTCGCCATAGAGTAGTTTGACAGTCAATAGTTCTGGGTAGAGATCGATGGAGGGAAAAGAACTAGCACTGATACTCAAACGTAGACAATCTCCTATTGCCAATGTTTTATGAACTGGCTGTAGCGCTATTTCTAGAAAGCTTGATCTAGGGAAATGGGCGAAAGCTTGAGAAAAATTATAGATTTCTCCATTGGGCTTGAGCTCTGAGAGGATTACGACAAGATCGAAGTTCTCAGCTTCTGCCTGGGCTTGCAAGACAATAACTATATCTCCTGCAATAGATAAAGGCTCAGTTAAAGCTTGACTGGTATAGCACAATATATCATTGCGGCAATCTAGTTTAGAGCGCTCAAATGGACCCGCATTGAGGCTATTGTGTCCTCCTAGGCTAGGTACGGCTCTCCAAGGATCATGGACGATGACATCATTTAGTTGTTCTAATTGGTTAACAGGAGTAAGTTTTCTGGTACTACCAAGTCCGCTACTGGTGAGATAGAAAATTGTCTCTTTTGCCTTGGTGGGCCAGGTTGAAAATAAAGACCAGCTTCTATTGCCCAGATCAAACCAACTAATTGGAGTAAACGATTGATCTTCACCTTTTAAAAAGTGATTAAACCATCTGATTTGTAATCTATCGATGTTGCTAATAGCCTCACTTCCATAGTCAAGCTCACCGACTCTATTTCCCCAAGGTAGATGAGACCAAGGGCCAATAACCAGCGATTGAGGATAATCAGCTTGCTTGCTCATTTGCCGATACAATTTAACAGTTCCGCGTAGATGAGCATCAAAAGCTCCACCAATATGTAACATCGGTAGATTGAGTTTATCTATGTATGTTTTTGGAGATAGCTTTTGCCAATAATCGTTATTTTGGCTATACTCACGCCACTTGTGATAAAAATTACTAGGGGCGTATTGTTGCAGATATTCGCTTACTTTAGGGCTGATAGTGATATTTTTACTAGTTTGAAAGAGAAAATTAAAGGCATCTAAATCCCCTTGTTTTTTGGCTCTCAGAGCTGCTAGCTGGATAGCCCAGGCTAGGGAGATTTCATAGCAAAAAGTACCATTTTCATAAGCCCAATCTTCGTAGAGATCATAAGCCAACATTGCAGGACAAATGGTCTTTAAGCTAGTAGGTTGTCCTATGGCAGTATAAAGCTGAGTCATGCCCTGGTAGGAAAAGCCATACATTCCCACTAAACCATTGCTACCTGGAAGATTGGCTGCCCAGTTGACTGTTTCTCTTCCATCTTCTATTTCATGTTCAAAAAGAGTAAACTCCCCTTGAGAGCTACCACAGCCTCTGACGTCCTGGATGACCACCAGATAACCCTGGCTAGCATACCATTGAGGATGAGCATAGACTACAGTAGAAGCGATTTGGCGGCCATATGGTTGGCGCATGAGCAATACTGGCCATGGTCCTTCTCCTTCGGGGCGGTAGAGATCGCCATCTAATCTAGTCGCATCAGAGGTATAGAAAGATACTAATTCTTTAGTGACTAACATTAAATTTCAGGCAGTTGATCTATTTCAAAATATTGATGAAACTTGTCGGTGATGCTCAGCTCAAATGATCGCCCAGCGGACTTTTTTTTGACAAAGCCCAAAGAGATCAACTCCTGGACATGTTGATAGGCTGAACTACCCCTCAATTCGATCAATTCAGATTGTAATATGGTTTGTTTTAAAGCGATGGCAGCTAATGTTCTTAATAAAGAAGTGCTTAGCTCAGCCGGCAGTAGGCTTTGGATTAGTCCTTGGTAGCTTGTACGCAATTGCAAACTATAACCTGCGCTAGTTTCGACGATTTCCAAGGCTGATTCTCTATGGCCATATTCTGCTATTAATTCAACGATTGCCTCATTAGCTTGGGAGCGCTGACAATCAGCGTAGAGTGCGAGCTGATTGAGGCTCACTGGTTCGCCCTTGAGGTAGAGAATTGCTTCAATTTTGTTGGTGAGTTTCAAGTCTGCCAAGTGGATTTTTAGTAGTCTTTTGGGTTAGGTCGAAAATTGGCCACCGATTCTGCCAGACCAATAGCAATGAAATTAGTCATCAAAGAAGATCGCCCATAAGTTAGCCAGGGTAAAGGTATTCCTGTAATCGGAGCAAGTCCAATGGTCATTCCTATATTAACTATCGCCTGAAAGAGAATCATAGAAAATACCCCAATGACCAATAGTGAACCAAAATTGTCCCTAGCACTATTGGCAATCAATAATAAGCGCAAACAGATCAGCCAAAATACAAGCACTACTGCAACTGCCCCCACAAAGCCCCACTCTTCGGCAACTGCCGAAAAAATAAAATCGGTATGCTGTTCTGGCACAAAATTTAGTTGAGTTTGCGGTCCATGAAATAGACCCTTGCCCCAGAGTCCACCAGAGCCTATGGCAATTCTAGATTGGGTTAATTGATAGCCTGAGCCCATAATATCTTTATCAGGATCCAGAAATACCAATATTCGCTCTTTTTGATAGTTTTTCAAAACAGACCAGAGCAATTTACTGAGCCAGCCTGTTAAAAATGTAGCTAGCAAGACGCCTAGAGTGCCAATTCTTTTCCAAGGTAAACTCAACCAAGCTACTACAGCTAGCAGTATAGCCCAAACAATCCAGCCTACAAAATAAACATTGAAAATGATCATTGAGACTATTGGTGAGACAAGCAGCAAGAGCCAGCCTCGGTTGATATTTGACCAGTAGAGTATACCTAGGGTGATAGCTCCAAAAACTAGAGAAGTTCCCAAATCTGGCTGAAAAAAAACTAAAAGCCAAGGTAATGCTGTGATGCCCAAAACCTTAACTAGATCAAAAGGATTATTAATGGGCTTCCTATGCAGTAGGGCGCAAAGGGTTATTATAATTCCTATCTTGGCAAATTCCGAAGGTTCTACTTTTATTCCAGCAATTGAAACCCAGCTTTGGGCTCCATTGGCACTACTGCCAATAATTTTGACTGTAACTAAGATCAAGTTAGTTAAAGCGTAGATTACCCAATGTAATTCTAGCAAGCGTCTATAGTTCCAGCGGGCAATAATCAGGCATATTCCTACACCTATAGCACCAAAAGTAATATGCTGTAACCAATTATTGTAACGAGTATTAATTTCAGTGCTAAGAATTGTGATCCCTCCAAAAAAAGTTAGACTGCTTACTAAAAACAAAAGCAAATAGTCTAACCTTGAGGAATATGCTCTAAAGCGATGTCGCATCTTTAGGTAAGAGCGGCCAGAGAGACAGCAGCTGCAATTTTTTTGCTCAGATTGATCAAGGCCTTAGCCGAGATAGATTCAGGGCGGCCAATGACTATAGGAACCCCACGATCTCCTCCTTCTCTAAGATCGATTTCCAAAGGAACAGTACCCAATAGCTCAACTGAGAGCTCTTTTGAGGTCTTCATTCCACCACCAGAGCCAAAGATATCATAGCTTTTCTCGGGCTGATCTGGAGGTACAAAATAGCTCATGTTTTCGACTATACCTAAGACCTTCACTCCCATCTGCTCAAACATTTTCAGCCCTCTTCGAGCATCAAGAAGAGAGACTGTTTGTGGTGTAGTAACAATGACAGCTCCAGAGAGCGATACTGCCTGGGCAAGGGTTAGCTGAACATCTCCAGTACCAGGTGGCATATCTACCAGCAGATAATCCAGCTCACCCCATTCGAC
The DNA here is from genome assembly GCA_903887375.1 of uncultured cyanobacterium. Lineage (GTDB taxonomy): Bacteria > Cyanobacteriota > Cyanobacteriia > Cyanobacteriales > Microcystaceae > CAISPN01. The sequence continues at coordinate 19,184 of CAISPN010000030.1, read as the reverse complement.
TTGGTAGAGGAACTGTCTGACTATTCCATTGAGCATCGGACCACGCCATACTACTGGTTGGTCCTGACCCAGCAGAAAGCCCATAGATACCAATTTCACACCAAAGCTGATGGCCGGCTCTAACACATCTCCTTTAGCATTGAGAGAACTATCACCCAGACCAAGCATAGTGGGAGTATTAGGACCGTAGATATCTGCATCTAGTAGCCCTACTTTGGCACCGGAGGCGGCTAAAGCTACTGCTATATTAACTGCAATAGTGCTTTTACCTACTCCTCCTTTCCCACTGGAAATGGCAATGATATTTTTTACTCCAACTGGAGATTGGCGATCTGGTAATCCTTTTTGTTGCGGAGTTTCTGCGCCAACCCTGATTGATACTTCTTTGACCTCTGGTAATTTTTTGAGGGCAGCTTCGCAATCAGCCACAATCATCTCCTTGAGAGGGCAAGCCGGCGTAGTTAAAATGAGATCAAAACTAACTTTGCCATCTTCAAACTCAATTTGGCGAATCATGTTGAGCTCTACCAGACTTTTTTGGAGTTCTGGATCTTTTACTGGTCTTAAAACTTCTAAAATTTTTTGCTTATCTAACATATTAGGGGGTGGGGACCAGCTTAGAATACTTGTTCTATCTCGGAAATTTCTGGAATATATTCTTTCAGACGTCGTTCGATCCCCATTCTTAAGGTCATTGCTGAACTAGGACAAGATCCACAAGCACCTTGAAGACGAAGTTTGACTATGGGCCCATCAATCTCAACTAGTTCAACATTACCGCCATCGGCCATCAAATAGGGACGCAGATCATCTAGTACTTGTTCAACATTGTCTTTGGTCAAGGCTAAAGTCGACATAATTTATTTGAATTGTTTAGGTATAATTTTCTAGATTTTAACAAATAAAATTATTAAAAACACTAAATCTCATGCCAACAGATCCCACAAAAGAGTATATTTGTTTGGATAATCTTAATCTCTACGATTTACCAGAATTTCTAAAACTCGCTACCCAAGTAGCTAAAACTAGACATTTAGTTATACTAGAGCAGTCCCAGGAATATGCCCGAGTTAGGCTTTGTGAAGATGATTACAAGGGCTATTTAGCTAGTAGAGATTTTAACAAAATCAAAGAATCAACAAAACCCTATCAAGCTGCTGTGATTCAACGTGCTCAAATTGAAAAACATCTCCTTGAGGTAATCAATTTCACTCAATTAGCTAGGAAGCAAGATAATTATTACCTTTGGGGAGGAACCGTTGGACCTAATTATGATTGCTCTGGATTAATCCAGGCAGCTTTTGCTTCTGTTGGAATCTGGCTTCCTCGAGATTCTTATCAGCAGGAGGAATTTGCTCGCAAAATCACTAAAGAGCAATTAATAGCTGGAGATTTAATATTTTTTGGATCTCCTAGAATTAACCATGTTGCCTTATATCTTGGATATGGAAGCTATATCCACAGCTCTGGTGGGCGCAATAGAATTGAGATTGATCAGCTTTCAGATAATGGCGATGAAGTCTCTCAAAAATACTATAGCCAAATTGTTTCCTATGGCAGGATAGAACAAAGTTACCAGCCAACTTCACTCACATAGTGTTTCATCTCATCTGTATCTGGCCCATAGACACTCTCGATCTGCTCGTGACAGCAATCTATGGCAAATTGGTTAAACTCATCAGATTCAACCTCGAACATCTCCCAAAAGGTTTCAGGCTCAACCCGACAAAAACGGGGACGATCTTGGTAAATTTTGCATTCACGCTTACCGTGGTCGAAGTTGATGCACCAACCATCACTTCCTACCAAGCTCAAGTAGTGAGATAACTGCTCACTGGTCAAATAATCTTCTAGATCCTCTCTTTCTTGAGGATCTAGAAAACAACAGGCTCCGCACATCTTCACACATCGCCAATTGGGCATCTTAACAAAAATTTATATAGTTTTGTATCGCAGATAAAAAAGGGGGTCTTCATCTCCTATATTATATAACGGATGGAATTTGCACCTTCTAGTTAGCCAGATAGAGTATTTCGATTTTTAGATAGGAGAATTTATGAATTTATTGGCCGCACTGAATTTGGAACCAATCTTTCAAGTGACCTTTGTCGCTTTGATTATGATTGCTGGACCTATTGTTGTATTTCTTTTGGCTTTTCGAGGCGGAGATCTTTAAGAGATGATTGCCTCCCTGTAAAAATTATAGGGAGGGTATCTCTATGTCCAATCGCTCATTAATACTAGTGATCTTTATCTATCTGAATCTCATCGCTGCCAAAACTCCAGCTGAGCCTTACGTACAGACAAACTCATCTAGCGTGGTTACCCAAGGTTCTTCAACAAAAGAATCCAAGGCAGTTGTTAGGGAGTATGTTTTTTCACGCCCCAAAAAAAATAAGCCAACACAGTCTAAAAGCTCTAGTCACAGCAAAAAGAGATATAGGCTTTACCGCGTCAAAGTCAACGGTCAATCCTACCAACTGTTAATGAGAGTTAGAAAAATTGCTACAGGTGCTTTTATAAGCCATAAAGAGGGTGGGTTCATTCAAGCGGGACTCTTTAAAAATCTCTCTCAAGCTAATTTAGTGGCTCAAAAACTGGCCAAAGCTAAAATTAAAGCAAAAGTAATTGAAAATATTTATTAAAACAAAATCGTTTAATTTCAAAAAAAATATGTTATATTAGTAAAGGTTGAAAAAAATTAAAACGGAGTAAATTAAAAGAATGGCAAAACTGGGGACCCATCTTATTGTAGACGCTTGGCAGGCACCCGCAGACCTTTTGAATGATCCAGAAAGGATTCGCCGCGCTCTACTCGATGGCATTGCTGCCGGAGAGGCAACCCTCATTGATATGTGTGTTCATCAATTTAGCCCCCATGGGGTCACAGCTACTGCTACTTTGGCTGAATCTCATATCGCGATTCATACTTGGCCTGAGTTAGGTTATTTTGCTGCAGATTTGTTCTTTTGTGGAAGAGGTAAACCTGAAGAAGCGCTCAAAATTTTAGTTGCTGAGCTTCAGGCTAAACATTTTGAAGTCAGAGATTTTACCCGCGGCTATCCCACGCCAACAAATCCAGAAGCTGTTTATTCTTCTCAAGGAAATCTCCTTCCTACTGTAGTTTAGAATATCAATCTTGCAACTAGGAAAATAAAAAGCCAAGCTTTATAACTTGGCTTTTTTGTATGTCAAAAAATAAATAAACTAGTTGACCGCTGTGCCGTCTTACCTCAGTTTATGACCTGGAAAATTCCAGGTGGGCATTCGCGCTTTACGCATTCGTTTCCGGGTCAAAGCCCGGTCTACTGCAGCACAAAATTAGCAAACTCCCTAAACAAACAAGCATAGATCAACAAACGATGTTGGCAGTCACCAACACAGTAGCCTAACTTTTTCGATTATAGTCTTTTTTCAGAGGAAACACTATAGTTAAAGAAAATAATCTCTTTAATCTTGGCATGGCTCAATTACTCAATCCGACAGTTAAACATTTACCCAATGGCTTGACCATAATTGCTGAATCGATTCCCATTGAGGCAGTCAATTTGAATATTTGGCTCAATATTGGTTCAGCTTTAGAAAGTGATGAAATCAATGGGATGGCCCATTTTTTAGAGCATATGATCTTTAAAGGAACCGAAAAACTACCCAAGGGTGAATTTGAGCGTCTTGTAGAAGGAAAAGGAGCAATAACAAATGCCGCTACTAGTCAGGAATATACTCACTATTACATCACCACCGCTCCAGCGGATTTTGCTGATTTAGCACCTTGGCAATTAGAACTAGTCTTTAATCCGCTTTTTCCAGATGCCGAATTTCAAAAAGAGAGATTAGTCGTTCTAGAAGAAATCAGGCGTTCACAAGATAACCCAGGTAGAAGATTATCTAGCAAAGTTATGGAAACTAGTTTTGAGCGTCTTCCCTATCGACGTCCAGTACTAGGATCTCTGGAAGTTATTGAAAGTTTGAGCTCCCAGCAGATGCGTGAGTTTCACCAAAGTTGGTATCAGCCATCATCAGTTACAGCAGTGGTAGTTGGCAATCTGCCCCAAGAACAACTGATTGAATCTGTCGAAAAAAATGTCGTCAATTGGACTGGCTCTGTCCTTTCCCCTAAGCAGGAGCTTGAGCCAGAACTTCCCTTTAGTGAAATAGTTCGCTCAGATTCAATAGATAAGGCTCTTGTCCAGTCTCGCTTAGTGATGATGTGGAGAGTACCTGGTTTAAATGATCTCAAAACAGGTGATATTCTGGATGTTTTGGCCGCTATTTTAGGGCAAGGTAAGACTTCCCCTCTTTATAGAAGACTTAGAGAGCAACAGAGACTAGTAAGTCAAATTGGAGCTAATAATCTCACTCAAATGGTTCAGAGCTCATTCTATGTATCAGCTCAATTGGAAGTTGAAAACCTTAATAAAGTTGAAAGTGCCATTATTGAGGAAATCCAAAAAATTCAAGAAGATGGAGTCAGCGAATCTGAACTTGAGCGTATCCGCACCCAAGTTACTAACAGATATATTTTCAACAGTGAGAAGCCCGGAGATAGGGCTAATCTCTATGGCTATTACTATTGCCAAATGGGCGATCTCACTCACGCTTTAAACTATCCCGATATTATCAGGACCATTTCCAGAGAAGATATCCAAAAAGTAGCTAGAGATTATCTCAATACCTCTGCCTACGGTATAGTCTCTATCCGAGATATTTAAAAAAATTGGGATCAAGCTGAGTGAAATCTGCTTGTCCACAATTTTATTAATTACTACTATTCAACTATCCAGGCTTTGTTTGTCAATTGCCAATTTGATAATTCTTCTGGCTTAAACCAAAGGGCAATTTCACTAGCTGCAGTTTCAGGTCCATCTGAGCCATGGATCAAGTTGCGGCCAACATTAATACCATAGTCTCCTCTGATAGTTCCAGGTTCAGCATTGAGGGGATTGGTTGCTCCGATGATCTTGCGAGCGGAGGCAATAACACCATCCCCTTCCCAGACCATTGCTACTACTGGAGAAGAGACAATAAATTCAACCAATCCTTGGAAAAAAGGTCTTTCTCTATGGACATCATAGTGTTTTTCAGCTAGTTCACGCGATACCGATAATAGCTTTAAACCAACTAGAGTAAAGCCTTTAGTTTCAAAGCGCTTAATAATATCACCCACTAAGCCGCGTTGGACGGCATCGGGTTTGATCATCAAGAATGTACGTTCCATAACTGAAATTCTCCCAAATTGTTTTTGAATATACCCAGAAAATAGATTAACCCAGTTTGAGGATCTCTGAACAAGCTATATTTTTTCGCTCCAAAATGGATGAGCAAATAGCGCATCAGTAACTCTGACGCCCCTAAGTTGGTTAAGTAGAGGAAGATGTCCCACTGGAGCAGATAAATCCCAAGTAAACTCAGCAGGATATTTAGTCCAGTTGTTGCCGTTTTTCCAACCGATTCTGGGCCAGAGCTTATTATAATCTCTCCCAACTGATATCCAAAGATTGCGCTGCACCGAAAAGCCAAATTTACCCTCACCATAGTTGAACCAGAGAGAATTTAAGGTATTTAAATCTTCAGAGGGAAACTGGCTAACTTCGGTGAAATAAACCCATTTGCGCTTGATGGCACCTTCTCCAGCTAATTGACACATTTTTACTCTAGTGAGGGTATCAGCCTGCTGATAATCTCCATCAGCTAAAGCCCTTTGCAATTCAAGATAATCAATACCTCGCTTAGAAACAAGAGGTACAATACCAAAGGGAAAATGTTCTGCCAGTAGACTAATAGTTTCAGGTGTTTGAGCTTGATAAAGGAATTGATAGGCTTTTCCTAAGGCTGGATTGGGAGCTTTGTCTTTTTGGGAGAGAAGGAATTTGCCCAAAACTTCTAAACCAGATGAATCGAGAGTTGCTAATTTAGCAATCGATTGAAGTTGATTTTTCTCTGATTCTTGGAAAAGTTGACTTTCAAGCTGGACAAGGTCGAACATTGATTTTGGGCTAAGTATTTCTTCTGAATATTAGCTGTTTTGGGGGTTTAAAGACAAGTGTTGCGGATTTTTTCAATGATTTTGCTTGTCGAGGTAGGGATTTCTATCTTAATTAGTTCTATTTTGCCTCCATATTCTTGGACAGTATTTGCTTCTGGAAGGGTTTGAATGTCATAGTCTCCTCCTTTGACATAGATATCAGGCTCTAAAACTTTGATCAAATTATCCGCAGTCTTTTGTGAAAAAAGAACTACAGCATCGACAGATCGCAAAGATCCTAAAACTTCTAATCTTTGTTGTTCCGGGATTATGGGGCGGCCCTTGTTGGGTTTAATTTGATTTACTGAATGATCACTATTAACCCCTACAATTAATTTATTACCTAGGCTTTTTGCTGTCTCTAGATATCTAATATGTCCTACATGTAAAAGATCAAAGCAGCCATTGGTAAAGACTAAGGGGCGCCACTTTTGGGGATCTTGTTTAACCAACTGATTGAGTTGATCTAGGTTATATATTTGAGTCAACAAAATTTAATTTCCTTTTAGTGTTTTATGTTTCAGGCAACCCGCCGTCGTCTGACTATTTGGTATGCTGCCGTTACTGGGGTTTTGTTACTTCTTTTTGTTACAGGAGTTTATCTATATGTCCGCCATACCCTAATTGAGAGGGTAGATGATACCCTTGAGCATGTAATAGAAGTGCTGACTAGATCTCTGGTAATTGAACCAGTCTCTGCCAGTGAAGGAAAATATCGTCTAGATATTGAATCGAGTTTTCCTAATCCAGCCCAAAGCATTGAGGATGACCATATCGATATAGAATGGTTCGATCCTGAAGGTCGAATGATCTGGTCTACTTTTTGGGAGCCTTCTAATATTCCGCTTTCTCCTTATTCTAGTAGCAAAACTGTCCATCAATCAGACGAGCATATTATTAGACAGGTGACAAAACCAGTCAAAATTAATAACCATATTTTGGGCTATTTACGAGTTAGTCATCCTTGGTTTGAGGTGTCTGTCCCGATTAGACAGTTGCTTTTTGATCTTTTTCTAGCTACTGTTTTAATGATCTTCGCCCTCAGTGCTACTGGCTGGTTACTCTCAGGTATCGCTATTGGTCCAGTCAAGGAATCCTATCAGAGTCTAAAACAGTTTACCGCAGATGCCTCACATGAGCTGCGTAATCCTTTAGCTATGATTCAAGCCAACGTGCAAATGGCTTTATCTGATCCCAATGCCGATCCTCAACTGCTGCAAAGACAGCTCACTGTAATCGAAAGACTCACTAAAAGACTGGGAATCTTAGTGGGGGATCTTCTTTTTCTGGCACGTTTAGATAGCGGTATAGTTGCCAACCAAAAGCAAATAGTCCCACTAGATGCTCTTTTGATTGAGGTAATTGAGGAGCAAAGAGCCATAGCCCAGCACAAAGCAATATTTCTCTCTTTGCATATTGGGGATTCTACTGTTGCTAGTGATTCATTTAACATCACCGGAGATTGGGAACAATTAGCTAGATTGTTTACTAATTTAATTGGCAATGCCCTCAAATATACCAATGTAGAAAATACTCCCTCTTTTGTGGAAGTAAACTTTCAGCGCTGTAATCAGTATCTGCAAGTTGAGGTAAAAGACAATGGAATAGGTATTGCTGAAACTTCTGTTAATTATATTTTTGATCGTTTTTATCGCATCGATCCATCAAGAGCTCAGAGCGTTACTGGTGGATCATCAGGTTTGGGTCTGGCTATAGCCAAGGCAATAGTCCAGGAGCATCATGGAGTAATTCTTGTAGAGAGCATTTTAGGCAAAGGGAGTAAATTTACAGTAAAACTTCCCGTAGAATAATAGATCAAGTCAAGCTTATTTCATTAGCTATGTTAGACATTAGATATATTAGAGAAAATACCCAAAAGGCGCAAGAGTTACTCAATTTGAGAAGCAATTCTCAAGAATATGATTTAGCTCCAATCTTAGAGCTTGATCAACAACAAAAAGAGCTTGAATCAACCCGAACCGAGCTGCAAAGGCGATCTAATGAAATTGGCAAATTAGTACCCCAAAAGATCAAGCAGGGTGAAAATGTAGATCAGCTCAAGCAAGAAGGCAATAAAATTAAACAAGAAATTAATGATTTAGAACCCAAAGAAAAAGAGCTCAAAACTTCAATAGAGCAACTGTTGCTTACTTTGCCTAATTTTCCCAGTCATAGTACCCCTGTTGGCAAAGATGAACAAGAAAATGTAGAAATCAAACGCTGGGGAGATGAATTTATAAAATCTCAGCAGGTCTTGCCACATTGGGAAATTGGTGAAAAGCTAGGTATTTTGGAATTTGAAAAAGCCGTCAAAGTAGCTAAGAGTCGTTTTGTAGCGTTATTTGGTGCTGGGGCTGCTCTAGAAAGAGCCCTGATCTCCTTGATGCTGGATTGTCATATTGCAGCAGGCTATACCGAAGTAATGCCACCAATTTTGATCAATAGCGAATCTATGCAAGGAACTGGGCAATTGCCGAAATTTGCAGCAGAGGGTTTTAATTGCCCTCAAGATAATCTCTGGTTGGCTCCAACTGCTGAAGTTCCAGTTACCAATCTCTACCGCGATGAAATTCTCGATTTAGCTCAACTGCCTATATATCACTGCGCATATACTCCCTGTTTTAGGCGCGAAGCTGGCAGCCATGGCAAAGACACTAGAGGATTAATTCGCTTACACCAGTTTAATAAAGTAGAACTAGTTAAGATCGTCTCTCCCCAAACTTCTGAAAAAGAACATCAAAAACTCTTACAAGATGCTGAGGCTATTTTACAGATACTCAAGTTACCCTATCGGGTGATAGAACTGTGTACTGGCGATCTGGGTTTTGGAGCAGCGAAATGCTACGATATTGAGGTCTATCTGCCTTACGCTGGTAAATACCGCGAAATCTCTAGCTGTTCCAATTTTGGTGATTTTCAAGCTAGAAGAGCTAATATTCGCTATAAAGAAAGCGGACAAAAAGGTACTAACTATGTTCATACTCTCAATGGCTCTGGCTTGGCAGTTGGCAGAACTATGGCGGCAATACTTGAAAATTACCAACAGATCGATGGAAAAGTTCAAGTACCTAGAGCTCTCCAACCCTATCTCAAAAGAGAATTTCTCTAAAGGGTATAAATTTATTATATGAAGTTAATCTTTACATTTTTGCTGAGCTGTTTAATTTTTTGCAATAGTCCTATTGTTTGGGCAGCGACAACTAGTCCATCTGGAAATGCTGAAAAATCTGTCAATGAACTCATTGAGGTGTTGACTAGCAGGATTGCACTAAATCCTGAGAAAGCTAAACTTTATAACGAGCGGGCTGATGCGTATAGTCTTTTGCGAACTTGGGATTTAGCCTTAGCTGATTATCAAAAGGCAATCGATCTAGATCCCAATTTTCAGATAGCTCTAATTAATAAATCTCTAGTTCTTTTTGAGCTGGGAAATAGTGAAAATGCCCTCAAGTCTTTACGTGAAATTGTACGCAACTATCCAATGTTTGCAGATGCTCGCGCAGCACTAACTGCAATTCTCTGGAACTGCGGTTACCAAGGTGAAGCTGAGAGTAATTGGGTCTCGGCCATAGGGATAGATCAGCGCTATGGAGATATCGATTGGGTAGTCAATACCAGAAGATGGCCTCCCAAAATGGCAGCCGCTCTGGATCAATTTATCAATCTCAATTGAACCAAATTGATGTATCGCTATATCTTGCTCAATAAACCCTACAATGTAATTTGCCAATTCAGTCCAAACGGCAATGATAACCCTACACTCAAAGATTATGTACCAATACCTGGGGTTTATCCTGTAGGCAGGTTAGATCAAGATAGCGAAGGGTTAGTCTTACTCACCGATAATGGTCTGCTGCAACATCGCCTATCGGATCCGCAATATGCACATCCTAAAACCTATTGGGTTCAAGTAGAAGGAATACCTGATGAAGATTCTCTTGAACCTTTGCGCAGAGGTGGTATTCTCTTACAAGGTTATCGAACTCGACCAGCTAAGGTTGAAATCTTAGCTCAAGAGCCAACATTACCTCCGAGAAATCCTCCCATTCGTTATCGCAAGAGCGTACCTACTAGCTGGTTAGAGATAACTCTTACCGAAGGCAAAAATCGCCAAATACGGCGGATGAGCGCTAAAATTGGTTTTCCTACGCTACGGCTAGTCAGAGTTTCTCTCTCACTTAGCAAAAGTGGAAATCTTTCCTTAAGCATAGATGGCTTGGAGCCTGGCCAATGGAGAGAACTAACTCAAGGAGAAATAAAGATCATCTCAGTTATACAAGGTTAAGCGAGAAAATCAACCATTGAAGTAAAATAATAAAAAAATTTATCAAAACTCATTATGTGCACTGGAATAAGACTGAAAGCAAGAGATGGTACCGCAGTTCATGCAATGCAAGAACACTAGAGTTTGGAGTTGACATTCACTCCGATATAATTATTATTCCCGAGGGCTACGAACGCGTAGGAAGCACGCCTAAGAAGAGTGAAAAAGATCGAGCCCTTCCAGGGAACTCCTGGAAAAGGTAATGAATTCGCCATCCTCGCCAATACCAATCTCTTTGAGATGTCATAGCCATTTTTATTAATTGATAGCTAGATCATAATATGAAACCAATACCTATCCCCCCAAAACCTGGCCAAGAATCTGTTTGGGACTATCCAAGACCTGCTCGTTGGGAAAATATTAATAAGCAAATCAAGATAATCTGCAATGGTATTGTCCTAGCTTCTAGCAATCAAGCCAAAAGAGTTATAGAGACTAGCCATCCTCCAACTTACTACATTCCTGCCAAGGATATCCAAATGCAATATTTAGTCGCAACTTCTAAAAAATCTTGGTGTGAATGGAAGGGAAAAAGTAGCTATTATGATGTATCAATTGGGGAAAAATATATACTTTCTGCTGCTTGGAGCTATTGTGAACCAACTTTAGAATTCAGCCAACTTAAAGATCACTACAGTTTTTATGCCGGGTTAATGGATGAATGCTATGTTGATGGTGAACTGGTTATCCCACAACCTGGCGATTTCTATGGCGGTTGGATTACTTCTGATATTGTAGGACCTTTTAAAGGAGAACCTGGTACTTTTGGTTGGTAGTAGAATTAAAAAAAAATTAATATCAAATTATCTATTCTGTTAAAAAAATATATTTAATAGTACTCCAAAATGGTCTGAATTTTCCTTCTTCATCTTTTTGTAGATATTTAATAACAAATTCTTGAAATTGAAATTGATTAATATCTGGATCTAAAAATACATTAATTATTTCCGAACGATCAGCAATTAACTTAGTAATATTAAGACCCAATATTTTAATAGTTTCTACTGCAGGCTTATCTTGAGAGTTCTTTGGCTCAATATAGCCATCTCCAGTATATTTAAAACTATTTTCACACTCTTGATCAGTAGGAGATATTAAAAGTTTTTCATCAAAATAATCACTTTTCAGGTTACCACAATGATTAGGGTCACCTTTAGTTAGATTACTTAGACAAGAACAGAGTAAATTAGAAAAATTAAGTTCTTCATCAGGGTATTTTTTCCTAGGCTTAAAATGTTCAATATGTGAATTATTATCTTCTAATTTAGATTCACAATAGCAACAAAGATAACCCTGTTCAATCATGAGAGATTTTTTAATATCTTGCTTTACATCACCACTAAGATTTTTATAATTTGCTTGCCATTGATCATTCTCTTGATTCTTCCATTGAGTAAAAGAACTAGGCTCTTGTGCTTTAATGATATGCTTCATTTTCCAATCATTTCTTTTCGACTAATCAACACTCCAGCTTTAACTAATTCGGAATCATTACCAATTTTATCTTTCATTGCAGCGATCATGCTTTTAGCTTTTTCATATTCTTTCTCTTCGATTTTTTGGTAAATCTCATGAAGCTCAGTGCTAATTATATCGGGTCTGGTTGTTGTTAAACCCATCAGATCTTCTAGAATTCTATCTGCAGTTTTTCCATATGATTCATTCGGTTTTTTGGCTATTATATTATCGGTTAAAGGTTGGCGTGAGAGTATATAAAGATTTTGTGGTTTAACGTTAGTTAGTACGCTAGGTGAGTGTGTTGATATGATAAATTGTAAATTTGGAAATACTTCTAGTAAGTTTGGTACTATCATTCTTTGCCACAATGGGTGTAAATGAAGATCTATTTCATCGATCAAAACGATACCTTCTCCTTCTAGGGGATTTTCTCTTGCAGGATTGGCAATAGCTATTCTGCGCGCTAAATCTCCAATCATAGAAATCAAGCATTTTTCTCCATCAGATAACTGATCAACTCGTAAAGTTGTCCTGTCATTTTTATTTACTACCATACTAAGAGGTCTGATTTTTACTCTTAGATTGTTAAATTCAGGTAAACATCCTTTTAAGGCTTGACGTACTGCCTGAAGTTGTAAATCGGGAAATAAACCAATTTGATGATATTCCCCAGACTGTCGAATTTCATAATCTTCTCTTTCTCTAAACCATTCAAAAAAAGAACGGAAATTGGCACCTGAGGTTAATGATTCTTCATAAGCACTAAGTAGATTAAAATGATGCCTTTTTTTAATCCTTAATGGAATATCTAAAACTGCTCGGTTAACTGGATAATATACAAATAGAGGTAAGTTTACCTTTTCATGATTTTTGTCTATTTCTGTTTGAATATTTTTGGCGAATTGGTTCAAGTTATTTAAATTAGTATGTTTTGTCTGAGATCCATGACGGCCTTGTCTACTTTTAACTATTTGCCATTCAATAATTTCATCTGTATTATCATTCTTTATACACAATAATTCAATTGAGCTATGAGATTTGCCGTTAGTAATGTCTAATTCTGATATAGCACGGCCTTGAGCATGAGGAGAACGAATACGAGCAGTTACCCAAGAAAGCATAATAGCAACAGCATCAAGTACCGTCGATTTCCCCGCTCCATTGATTCCACAAAAGACATTTAATCGTTCGTCTAAATCCAGAGACACTGACTCTGCCCCACGAAAATTAGATAAAGTGATTTTGGTCGCTTTCATTATATGCAAAGTTTATTTGTAATATTCATATGTTATCTCTAGACCAAGCCAAAACCATACAAAAACAACTGGCAGAGCAAGTAGTTAGGAAAGATTCTTTTGAGCAGGTCAACTATGTAATAGGGGTTGATGTTGGTTTTCAGGATAATTATTCAATCAGTAAAGCCTCAGCGGTGGTTTTAAGTTTTCCAGAATTAGAATTATTAGAAAGCTCGATTGCCTTTTTACCAACAGAATTTCCCTATATTCCAGGTTTTCTTTCTTTTCGAGAAGTTCCTGTAATCATTAAAGCCCTAAAAGCGCTGAGCTATCCACTGCAGTTAATTTTTTGTGATGGACAAGGAATAGCTTGTCATCTGGGAGTTTTATTAGATGTTCCTACTATAGGTGTTGCCAAATCAATATTGATAGGTAAACATGATTTTCTAACTCTTGAAAAAGGTAATTGTCAAGCTTTAACAGATAACAAAGAAATAATTGGGGCCGCTTTATGTACACGCAATCAAGTTAAACCCCTCTATATTTCTCTTGGGCATCGCATTAGTTTAAATACGGCTGTTGAATATGTTTTAAATTGCACAACAAAATATCGATTGCCAGAGACAACACGTTTAGCAGATCAATTGAGTAAAGATTTTTGAATTTCTTTGATAGCACGCTCAGCATAGATAGAGACATCTCGATCTAGATCATCTAATGTCTGTTCTAAAGCTTGCAGAGATTGCTGATTTGCCAATTTACCTAGGGTGATTGCTGCTTCTTTGCGAACATCTGACATTGGATCTACTAATAAATTGATTACTGTAGAGAGAATGCGCTGATCTGGCATTGTTTACAAGATCCCCTAAAGGAGCATACTTAAGCGCATTGATTGTTGTTATTTCAAGATAAAAGGAAGGAAATTCAAGTCCCTTCTGATTGCGCCAAATGACATCAACATCATAGCTACCAACTTTTATCCCTATTGATACATTTTGCTTACAGGGCGTATATCCCTTATTACTGAATTCATTAGCTAGAGAATTGTATATCTGTTCCAACGTCTCCCTGGTAAGAGACGACAGTGACACAGATAAATCAATATCCGTCCCGCTATTATTTGCAGTTCCTTTTGCGAAAGAACCACTTGGTACAATATCAACAAAAAGATTCCCAGCCCATCCTTTAACTATTGGGGAAATTACACTCTGAACCTGGTAAAGAAAGAGGTGATGTAGGGCTTGTATCAATTTTCTCTCGGGACAAAATTTGTCTTAGATACTGCTCGGCTATCATGACTTTGTATACATTCATTGGTATAGAGAGAAAGAAAGAATTACTACGTTTACTCCTGCTCAAACGACTGATTACTGAACTTCAGCGTCCGACAATTCTCCGTCACCGTCCTTACGACATCATCCGGTACGCCGTCAGGAATATCTGCCTCAATTTCCAGCGTTACCTTAACACGAGCACCCTTCAGGCAGGTGATGTGTTGGATAATTTCGTTGGCAATCGCCGGAGCGTCGCGATTGATCCGTAATGCATCGATCTCGACACTTCCGTAAAACCTTCGCAGGACTGGTTTCTTTTCGACACTACCGTTATCAGGTGGATTTGCTTTTCCAACATCTGGAGACAATGGCGGTACCGAGTCTCTCGACGCGGTATCGGTAGAACGATCTCCAGCAGCCGTGATAGGTTTATCTTCTTCTAACTGCTTATTGGCGACATCTGGTTTCACTAAAAGGCTCTGACTGCTGATGGTGGGATTTACGAGTTGAGCGATCTTTAGACCCATATATCTTTGATTCGCTTCATCCCAGCCCTCAGCGTAGGCAAAGTTATCTTTTATAATCGTTGAGGCCAAACCCTCCTTCACTGCCTGAAGCAGAACGTCAGGGTTTTTAAGTCGGGGCAAGTATATATACTGCGCGAGATATTCCCAAAGACGCTTGAGATCGGTGTGGTTGGTATCTCGCCATAGGTAAGGGTCTAGCGCTTCTAGGCGAAGGCGGCTACCCGAATATCCCGAGATGAGCTGTTCCTCATGCACAAGCTTTCGACTGGCTCTCATGATGGGCGAGTCATCACTCGCTTGCAGGCGCGTTTCTATCCATTCAATCTTGCCTTGCGGGTCAGGTTGATCCGGAACTAACAACCACTGATAGGTTTGGTTGAGAATCGTGCTTACGTCTTTGTCGGTCTGGTCGCGCTTGGTTGTCGCCTGGTTACTCTGGGAAACATCCAGATTAAGTGCTACTTTGTCCGCAACAATCGAATTCCAGCCTAAATACTGGGCAACGTTCTTCTCTACGGTTTCCAAGTTCGTCTTGTCAGGGGCAAGAAACGCCAGTGTGTTTTTGTAATAACGAGGACTACCTCCTCTTTGATTGAGAATCTCCTCCACCAAATGGTGAGCTAGGCTGTCTTCCGCAGATCTGCCGTGGGAGTGTACTGGGCTAAGAACAACGAGCCGAACCCCCAGATTAGGATCGTCTGGTATGTCCGCAGACGACTCGGGGGCAATATGAACTGCTCCGAACTCTCCTCGCAATTTGTCGCTTTTCAATCGACGGACTATCTCGTCACAGACCTTATAACGCTCCTCAAGGATCTGAGTAGCCCGATCTTGGGCAGTGCGAGTCACGTTCGGCTGATTAGAAATCCAGTAACGGTTGCCATCGATATAGAGGTAGGTGGCGCGATCCGTAAGTCGCCGTAGGGCATCGCCAAAAGTAGCTACACTCTCCCCGGGTTGAACGCAACCGAGCTTGATACGTCGATCTTCCAGCCCTCGGTTGGCGGCGCGCATCGTGGGTGCAGAACCAAGGTAAATGGTGCGCGTGACTCGGCGACAAGCAGAATAGCGGCCAAAGTTGGGATTTTGTCGATCTATATCAAGGGGCAAAGAATTAGATCCATCAACATCTTTCTCGATGATTGGAACCCAATTGTCATCCAAGTAGCGAGTCATTTCTGACTGTACCTGAGCATCATCCATCGGGATATGAGCGGGCATGATCAACAAACTCTTGTCGTCCCGCTCCCAGAGGGAGTGAATCACTTTGGCCATGAGGCGCAACACGCCACGGGTTCGCTGGAATTTATCGAGGGTTGACCAGTCCGAATAGAGGCGATCAAAAAACTCTGGGTGAATGGGATAGGCTTCGCGCAAACGGCGCTCGTAATCTGCTTCTCGGCATTCAGTGGGAAATTCTTGTGCCTGACTACGATACATATCGGAAAAGGCTTTGATGACCGCATCGCGTTCCACAAAAGCTCGTGGGTCAGTAGTGGTCTGGAATAATCGGCGTCGGACGATCTCGAAGCTTTCTTCGGCACTGGCAGGCCGCCAAGGGGATTCTACCCGCCCGATGGCATTCTTGAGTCGGTCTAGGGCTTCTTTGCCGCGATCTCCCCCAATTTCAATGTCAGAGGAAGGGATACTCACCACTAAAAGAGTGCTATTTGCATTTTTTGCCGATTCACTCAACGTCTGAGCAAAGGTGAAGTGAGTATCAAAACTGCCTCCGGGCAGATCGGCTCGTTCGTGAAGCTGGCGGGCATAAGAAACCCACTCATCAACGAGAATCAAGCAAGGGGCATAGCGATTGAACAAATTTTTAAGGACATCACCAGGGTTGGTGGCTGTCTCATCAGCCTCTTGCACCATTTCATAGGCTTCTTTTCCGCCTAGCTGCCACGCGATCTCTCCCCAAATCGTGTGAACCTTTGTCCCGTCAGATTTCTTTTCTGCCTTACCGGGAGAAATCTTGTTGCCAACGATGACAACAGTATTGACGTTTTTGGGCGGCTCGCTGACGGCTGCTGCCTTAAAGACTGGCTCCATACCAGGAAGGTCTTTAGCTGCCGTACCAAAGAAAAGATGAAAGAGCGCGAGCATGGCGTGAGTCTTACCGCCACCGAAGTTTGTTTGTAGCTCAATAACCGGATCTCCTCCCTTTCCGGCAAGACGAACGAGGGCATTCGTCAGAAGGTGCTTGAGTCCTTCAGTTATGTAAGTACGCCGAAAAAATTCGTTCGGAAGACGATATTCATCAGAACCTTCATCGAGATATACCTGCCAGAGGTCGGCGGCGAACTCGGCTTGCTGGTAGCGGCCTGATGCAACATCGGGGTGCGGGGTAGCGATCTCCCGCCAAGGTTTTAGTCCTTGTTGTGGCTGCCCTTCTGTGGGTGCGATAGCGGCGCGGCGCGTCTCTCGTTTGGCCTGTTCTTCAAACCGAATTCGCAAGATCTCCTGCTTTTGCTTCTCGACTTCTTGGGCTTCTGGTGCTGAAACAGCACTTAGCAAGCGAGAGATGCTATCAAATGCGCGGTAAGCATCATCGAGGGTGAAAGGGTCATTATGCGCCCAGGCATTTCGAGTATTCCGCAGTTCACTCACTAAACTGCGCTCGGTCTGCCCTAGGGTTTTACGAAAGACAGAATTCCACTGCTCCCACATGGCAATCAGTAAGGAGGAAACGTCTTCCTTGAGAACCGCATCACCTGTCTTTCGAGCTGTGTAGCTATCAGGTAGACAACTTAAGGCGGTGGCAATCCACTTTTCGCCATAGGCCGCAATCATCTCTCGCTCAAAAAATGGATAGATTCCGTCTCGAAGAGACTCTAATGCGCGTCCGACTCGTTCTCGATTACTTATGGCCATAGGGTTAGAGCAAATTTAGTTGGGTGGGTACTGACTTACTTTGTTTGTATGCACTGGCAAGACGGGTGATTTCTGGCCAGGAGATGACAAGACTGTTGTAGGCAATTGCTTCTTGTGTCCAGCCTTTGCGATCGCAGAGGCTATACAAGCGATAAGCGAGATCTCTTGCCAACTCTCCTCGGCTACCGAGTTTGGTAAGCAGTTCTGCCGCTCCGGTTTCGCCGTCTTGGTCGAGGGTACGGATAAGGTGCTGAGAGACTTCCCATACAGGTATCCGTGAATCGCTTTCAGGCTTCCAATTAGCCGTCAGATCGCCTCGCTTGAGCAGTCGCACTTTACCTGCCTTTGCTTCTAGTATTCCCGCTTCAGCCATGCCCTGAACACTTGTATTTTTGGCTTTGGAGAGAGTTTCTGCATCGCCATACTGTCCATCATTGAATTGGTACTGCTCGAACCAGGTGAGCGCCCAACGGGTATCCCCATCAAATTCCCCTTCTTGTTCAGTGAGAAATTCGTCGAGAATTTGGTTGATCAGTTGCAGGGCGGTGCGGACGCGCATGGGGGAGCCATCGGATTCAAGAATGGCGGTGTATTTGGAGAAGATCGCCATGCCGGGGCCGATACTGGCTTGAGCTAAGTCAACTGGGGCGATGTTGCCTTGTTGCAAGAGTTTGAGGGCTTGGGGTAGATCGCGTTTGAGTTCGTTGAGGAATTGGCGGCGGGTGGCTTTGGGGGCGTCGGTGGGACGGGGGCGGCAGACTAGGACGATGGAAGAAGCGAGGGCGTTAGTACCTAAACCCACACTGCGATTGCTCAATTCTGTGCGCATGGGCCAAGTGCCATTAATACTAAAACAAGAGCCAATCAAGCCTTCTAACATAGTTTCCCAACCAGTTGAAGCTACAGCAGTTTTTTTATTATTATTGCTATCTTCTTCTGTTTCAGATTGTTTAAAAGCGTAATAAACAGTTAAAGGATAGTCAGAATCTGCTATCTCATTCATTCTTGCAAAGGCTTTAGTTAAACCTTCTTCAAAAAAGATTTGTGCTTTTGCTTTATCTCCACCAAAACGATGTGGAGTAGCGACTAATTCGGGTGCTTTCGGAACGAGTAGGGTGCTGAAGATGTTTGGGTAGACTGAGTTAAGCGAACGTCGTAACCAGACATAGAAAAAGTCTGAGAGGTCGGCATAACCTATGTTGTCGTAGTATGGAGGATCTGTAGAAATGATTCGGGGCGTTGTTTTGCCATCGATTTTAGCGGTAGCATCTAGTTGTACAACTCTTCCTTGTGGGGAACAAGACCAATTCTTGATGACTTCGACTACCCAATCAATTGCACCATTAAAATTGCCCGTCGAGTCACTCATGGGATTCGCTTCAGTAAAATCCCATGTCATAGGTATTGCTTGGCGGGCAAAAGTATTGCGAATGGTATCGCGCCCAGAGTGCCAACTACAAATATTAG
>CAISPN010000029.1 GCA_903887375.1 uncultured cyanobacterium | reverse complement strand
GTCTCTTGCTAAATGTTTTTGTATTTGTAATTCTATATCCACTGCTCTGTCTACCAACTAGCTTTTTTTTCTTGATTCCTTATATTCATTATATTCGGAAAATAACATAAGAGGGGTAAGATTGTTGGTTTGGTCTCCTTTGTAACTGTCTATGTGCGCTGCTTCTAGTGCCTCTTGGGCATCAAAACCAGTGATTGCACATTTACAATTATAAATTTGTAGTAATGCTCTGCGAAATTTGGGCTGTCCTTGTCTTTGTGCAATTTCTCTTTCTACTCTTTGACGAGTATCAATAACATTTTTAGGATCAAAATATCCTTGTTCTTCTATTTCATAAGCAATTTTTTCTATTTTTTGGATATCTTGAGTTTGATCATTTTTTTGAATCAATTTTTTTGTATTTTTAGCGCTACTAGCAAAGTCTACTTGATGCAAAATAAAATCTCTATATTCAAGATCTACAATACATCTATAAGCCAATGAATCATGATGTTTCCTATATGGTGAACTTCTTGCTCGATTGACCTCAAGTTTGCAAGCTTTTTTCCAATCATCTAACTGTTTTACTGAGAGTATTTCTTGCGGATATTTTTCCTTAAAATTCAACCAAAGCGGAGGTTCTAAAGTTTCTCCTGGAGAATTATTAAACCAGAAGTCTTGTTGCTCACTCTGTTTTATTAGCTCATCTTTTTCATCAATATCAAATGGTAGCATAAATGCCGTCACTGGCATACTCTTTTTAAATGCCCTTAATACTGATCTACGATTTATATTAATTCGAAACCTACTATCTTTTAAAGATATACAAACTCTAGGATCTCTTTCATCTAATCCTACATATTCCAATAAATCTCTAGCTAGATCTAAAAATTGTTCTGCCCATTTACGATCTGGGGCTTGTTTCCAAACCTTGATTAACAAATCTTCAGATGAGGAATTATTTTGAGTAATTTGGTCCATATTTTTTTGTTAGAGATCTTTACAATATCTTTTTTGGGAGTGACAAGTTAGTTAAAAGCACTCTCTGGTAAAGATTATAATGGTTTGATTATAAAAAGAAGATCCTTGATTCCGGCTTCGCTCTTTTATAAACGGCAAAAACAAGGCAAGTATAAACAAACTCCCCATTCTTTAACAATTGATGCGCAAGAGTGTCTTGAAAAAGTTTCTGTTATTGGAGTGCAAACTTCTTTTGATTTGTAATCAAGAGATTCTCTTAACCAAAAGCGTTAAAAACCAATAGATGAAAATTCATTAAAATAGTCGAATAAACCCAATCAAATTCAGAAAAAATATGTCAGAGCTAACAGCCCAAAATTGGGAGCAGCGTTATCAAGACCAAAAAACTGGATGGGATCTAGGAAGATCTGCCCCACCTTTTGAAGCACTAGTAAGACAAGAGAATGCACCTAAAAGAGGATCTATGGCTGTACTGGGTTCAGGTTATGGTCATGATGCAATATTGTTTGCCAAAAACGGCTTTGATGTTATCGGATTTGACTATGCGCCTAGCGCCATTGCCAAATCCAATGAATTAGCTAAGGGATTGAATCTTCAGTTTATTGAAAAAGACATTTTTGAATTGACAACTGAATTTAGTGGTACTTTTGACTATGTTCTTGAGCACACTTGTTTTTGTGCAATTGATCCCAATTTGCGTGCTAAATATGTAGAAGTAGTATCAACTATATTGAAACCAAAGGGCGAGTTGATAGCATTATTCTGGGCACACCTTAGACAAGGGGGACCACCCTTTGGCTCTAATGTTCAAGATCTAAAGCAACTATTTGAAAAGCACTTTGAAATAATTTCCTTTGAAAAAGCTACCAACTCAATACCTGTCCGTCAGAATGAGGAATATTTGGCAAGGATGAAAAAAAAGTCAGAATTAATTTAAATTCAATCAAAAAAATCTATTTGTCGAGCTAATATATTCTATTTTTCTTTTAATAACCAGATTTGATATAACTACAAAAATACTTTGTATATAGCGTAAGAGGTATATCTAGCCCATTTAAATTTCCTGAAGACTTTACTAAGATAAAATTGGGAAGTTAAGCAATAGCCAAAAAGTCTTTATGTCATTTAGTTTCATTCCTACACCTGGGTCTATTGTGACTTGTCGCTCACGCCAATGGGTAGTTCTACCGACAGATTATCAGGAGATTATCAGGTTGCGTCCTCTTGTAAGTGGGAATGAAGAACAGATTTTTGGTATTTACCGACCATTAGGCTTAGAAACCTTGGAAGAAGCTCAGTTTCCTCCACCTCAAGCCGATAGTATACAGGATCATACTGCTGCTGGGCTATTAATGTCCGCAACTCGTTTAAGTTTACGCAATGGTGCTGGACCCTTTCGTTGTCTGGGAAGATTATCTGTCTATCCTCGCCCTTATCAATTAGTTCCCTTATTGATGGCGCTACGTCTAGAAACAATTAGGTTACTGATTGCAGATGATGTCGGAGTAGGAAAAACCATAGAAGCAGGACTAATAGCCAGAGAACTATTAGATAGAGTGGAAATTAAGCGAATAGCTGTACTTTGTCCTCCTCATCTTTGTGACCAGTGGCAAAGGGAATTACAAGAGAAATTTCACATTGATGCGGTGGTGGTGCGCTCAGGTACTGCTGCTAAGTTGGAACGAGGACTCCCTTCTGGAGATCGCCATATCT
The DNA here is from genome assembly GCA_903887375.1 of uncultured cyanobacterium. Taxonomy (GTDB): domain Bacteria; phylum Cyanobacteriota; class Cyanobacteriia; order Cyanobacteriales; family Microcystaceae; genus CAISPN01. The sequence continues at coordinate 4,158 of CAISPN010000029.1, read as the reverse complement.
TTGAATATTACCGTCATATTGTAGTCAGTTTAGACTATGCCAAGGCAGAACGCCGCCTGAATAGTTTTCTCACCCATTGCCCAGATTTAGTGATTGTGGATGAGGCGCATACTTGCGCGGTATCAGGAGGACATAGTAGTGGTCAACAGCAACGCCACCAGTTAATAAAACTCATCGCCCAAAAGACAAATCAAAACTTAATCCTTTTGAGCGCTACGCCTCATAGTGGGATTGAACAGTCATTTCTCTCCATTTTGGGACTATTAAAACCTGAATTTGCAAGTTTTGACTTAAACTCCTTGAACGAATCTCAAAGAGATCAATTAGCAAGTCATTTTATCCAGCGTCGTCGCGCTGATGTTAAGCAGTGGTTAGGCGATGAAACCCCTTTTCCAGAACGGGACTCTATTGATTATCCCTATAAATTATCAAGTCCATATCGGCAACTTTTTGAGGAAGTTTATAACTTTGCCCGTGGATTAGTAAAAACTACAGAAGAGATGACCTATGCGCAAAAAAGAGGTAGATACTGGGCAGCATTAGCACTTATTCGTTGTGTAATGTCTTCTCCTGCTGCTGCTATAGCTACGCTTAATCGTCAAGCTAGTAAAGTAGAAAATCTGGATGAAGATTTAGATGAAGATTTAATGGTCGCCTATGTCTATGATCCTACAGAACAGGAACAAGCGGTTGATGCTTCACCTAATATGGTGCTAGAACAGCAATCTTATAAAGATACAGAAAGACGTAAACTAAAAGGGTTTATAGAAGCAGCTAAAGAGTTACAAGGAGAGCAAGACTTCAAATTACAAAAAACAATCTCCGCAGTTGAGTCAATTTTAAAAGCCCAAGATAACCCTATTATCTGGTGTCGTTATATCGCTACTGCTAATTATGTTGCTACTGCTTTGAAACAGAAATTAGAGAAGAAAGGAACTCAAATACGGGTTATTGCTATTACTGGAGAACTTGGAGAAGATGAAAGAGAGATCCGTTTGGCAGAATTAACCAGCTATCCACAAAGAGTACTAGTAGCAACAGATTGTTTAAGTGAAGGAGTCAATTTACAAGAATATTTTAGTGCTGTTGTGCATTATGATTTACCTTGGAATCCTAATAGATTAGAACAAAGAGAAGGTAGAATTGACCGTTATGGACAAAGCGCACCAGTGGTTAAAAGTTACCTGCTCTATGGACAGGATAACCCAGTAGATGGAGCGGTTTTAGAAGTTCTCATCAGAAAAGCAGTTCAGATTCATAAAAGCTTAGGGATTACAGTACCTGTTCCCACCGATAGTGCTACAGTTTCTGAAGCAGTCTTTAAGTCTTTATTTGACAAAGTAACTGATTCTACTAAGCAGTTATCTTTATTGGACTTATTAGATGAAGAAGATTCAGCCCTTAACACTATACATAAAAGCTGGGATAAAGCAGTAGAAAGGGAAAAAATCAGTAGAACTCGTTTTGCACAACGATCAATTAAACCAGAAGAAGTTAGACAGCAATTAATAGAATCTGACCAAATTCTAGGTACTGAAAAAGATGTAGAAGAATTTGTTGTTGCTGCTTGTGAGAAATTAAATTGTAGCTTGAAGAAACAAAAAAAAGGCTGGTTATTACCAATACCGCCAAAAGAATATCAAGCTATTCTAGGGGATAAATCAAGATTAATAACTTTTACTACTCCCGCGCCAGAGGCGGCCGAATATATAGGTAGAAATCATTCTTTAGTAGAAGGATTAGCTCGTTATTTACTAGAAGATGCTCTAGATAATTCCACTAATCCTATATCTGCTAGGACTGGTTTTACAGTAACTGATGCTGTAGAGAAACGTACTGTTTTAATTTTGTTGAGATTGCGTCACTTATTAGAAAGTTCAAAACAGCAGAGTATATTGGCAGAAGAATGTTTAGTTGTGGGATTTACTAATTCTCCAGCTAATCCTATTTGGCTAGAAACAGAAGAAGCGCTAGAACTTTTAAAGAAAGCCAAACCTGTAGGAGATCGCCCTATAGGGATTAAACAAATGGAAATAGAAGATTTACTCAATCGTCTCGATGAGCTAACAACAGAATTTTCAATATTTGCTAATACTAGATCCCAAGCTCTTTCTCAATCACATCGAAGAGTACGCGCGTTGACTAAAGAGGTTCAAGTTAAGGTTAAACCACAATTACCTATGGATGTTTTAGGGGTTTACATTTTACAACCAGGATTTAAGGGGTAATTTATGCTTAACATACATATTGAAGGTAATTTAATCGCTCCAGATATTACAGCAGATTTAATCTCTGGTGATTTTAAAGGGCAATCAGTAGAAGATTTTGGCTTTAGTAAAACTGCGAAAATAGCTGATGAAATTGCCTTGGCTTGGGGAGATGCTAAAGCTTATTGGATAGCCTTTCAACGTCGTTTAGTACGATTAGACGAAAATGATCTTGCAACTAGTTTAACTCGTGAACAATGGACAATACCCCTATTAGAAAGTTTAGGCTATAGTCCTGTACATACTCCAAAAGCTGAGGTTATAGATGGACAAACTTATGCTATTTCTCATCGTGCTACTGAGGGAGAAAATCAATCTCCTGTTCATATTATTGGTTGTCGTTTGCAGTTAGAAAAACGTCCAATAAGTGGGAGTCCAAGACTTTCTGCCCATGCTCTAATGCAAGAATATCTTAACCGCAGCGAATATCTTTGGGGTATTGTTACTAATGGATTGCAGTGGCGTATATTGCGTAATTGTTCTTTGATGACTCGACTTTCTTATATTGAATTTGATTTGGAACAAATTTTAAATGGAGAAAATTTTGCCCAGTTTGGCTTATTTTATCGACTATTTCATCGTACTCGCTTACCTAAAGCAATAGATGATGCTGATAAGTGTTTATTGGAATATTACCATCAAGAAGCAATCCAACAAGGTGGCAGGGTTAGAGATAGACTAAGAGATGGGGTTGAACAGGCTTTAATCACCTTAGGCAGTGGTTTTCTGCAACATCCCAAGAGTTCACAACTGCGTCAAAAACTCTCTGCTAGTTATGATTTAATTTATTATCGTCAATTATTACTATTAATTTACCGACTCTTATTCTTGATGGTTGCTGAATCACGCAATCTGCTATTAATGGGAGAGGATACAGAAAAAGCCCGTATCTATAATGAATATTACAGCATACAGAGATTACGTGAGTTTGCAGAAGTTCCTATCTATGGAAAATCTGGTTTTCAAGATATTTGGCAAGGTTTAAGGGTAACTTTTAAATTATTTGATGAGAATTGGCGTGGTCAGGTTTTAGAACTATCTCCTCTCAATGGGGATCTTTTTGGCTCTACTATTCTAGAGGATTTAGATACTTGTGGAATTGATAATCATGATTTATTGCAAGCAATACGTCATCTATCTCTTTATGAAAACAAGGGACAGTTAAGACGGGTTAATTATGGGGCTTTAGATGTAGAAGAATTAGGTAGTGTCTATGAAAGCTTGCTTGATTTTCATCCTGTTGTTATACAAAAAAAAGAGATCTATGAATTTCAATTGATTTCTGGAACTCAGAGAAAAACTACGGGCTCTTATTATACGCCTCCTGGATTAGTGGCACAGTTAATAAAATCAGCCCTTGAACCTGTTATTGAGCAGGCTACATCGCAAGAAGCTCTTTTGTCTTTGAAGGTCTGTGATCCATCTTGTGGTTCTGGTCATTTTCTCTTAGCTGCCTCTAGGAGGATCGCTAAGCAGTTGGCTGTTATACGAACTGGCGAAGCCCAACCAGGACCAGAACCTTTGCGCAAAGCAATCAGAGATGTTATTCAACATTGCATATATGGAGTAGATTTAAACCCTCTTGCTGTAGATCTCTGTAAGGTTGCCCTCTGGATAGAAGGATTTTCTAAAGGTTTGCCTTTAAATTTTCTAGATCATAGAATCAAGTGTGGTAATGCCCTTGTAGGTGTTCTAGATATCTCTTGTTTAGATCAAGGGGTTCCCGATGAAGCTTTTAAAGCAGTAACCGGAGATGATAAAGCTATTGCTACTTCATTGAAGAAACTTACAGCAAATTGAGACCATTTAAGCCACAATTATAGATTATCGAATTGATTCAGCAAAGAGACCACAATGTTGAAACCAATTGATAGCATCATCCTCTGAAATG
>CAISPN010000028.1 GCA_903887375.1 uncultured cyanobacterium | reverse complement strand
TAGCCAGTGGTTTCCAACAATTCCGGTTATAAGTCACCGGTAGACCTGAAACATATCCAAGACCGCGATCTCTGGCGGTTTAAGTTTCCAACAATTCCGGTTATAAGTCACCGGTAGACCTGCCCCTCTGTAGCAGGTGGTTATCAAGATACCCGTTTCCAACAATTCCGGTTATAAGTCACCGGTAGACCTGTCGCTTGTGAGAGTGAGGCAAAATTCCTGATTGACGTTTCCAACAATTCCGGTTATAAGTCACCGGTAGACATCCCTTCAATGCTCGCTAAAGGCGGACGTTGAAAAGTTTCCAACAATTCCGGTTATAAGTCACCGGTAGACAAGCAGAGGCGGTTGTCCTAGATGTTGGACTATTAAGTTTCCAACAATTCCGGTTATAAGTCACCGGTAGACATAAAGAACTCGAAACGCAAAAAGCTGCCGTTGCAGTTTCCAACAATTCCGGTTATAAGTCACCGGTAGACTGGGTACGAATTTGAAGTGTTTGGGCGCGCGCCCAAGTTTCCAACAATTCCGGTTATAAGTCACCGGTAGACCCCTTTATTTTAGACCCTTATGGGCACTGGGATCTAGAGCCCATTTTCGAGGGATAGAAAATTTGAGTGCTGAAATGAGGTTTTGCTCTTGAGAATAGGGGTTCAAATACTTTCTCAGAAAGGGTTCGAGGCTCGTGACGAGAAATATAGGGTTTTGGGGATTCTGGGTTAGGCTCGAAAGTTGCTGATACATTTTTAGACAATTGTAGAGCCTGGTGGTTTGGTGATTGGGATGTTTCCCCATATTTCAATCTGGCTGTAGGTATGCTGGGAAATGGGATAGAAACGTATACTATCTTCAGCTTCACAATAATGTTTTTTGAGCTCATTACTAAGCTGTTGGTATTTCTTGGAGCTTAGGTTACATTCAAATACAGAATACTGTACTCTTTGTCCATAACCTTCTAAAAGATTGGCGATTTTCTTTCGTCGACGATCACATGGTACATCATAGCTAATTACATAGAACAACATCAACTGATCTGATAAGGTTGATAGCCGTCAATAGGATTATAGATAAATTGTTTATAGCGCTTAACCTGTTGCATCAATAAATCCCATCTGGGCTCTTGGTTTTGATTAGAAGATTCCATCCTTTGGACAAAAGCTTTCAAATACTTTTTGCGGCCAGATTCATTGAGAAAGCAACCGCCATCGCGATATTCAAAATCATCAGAAGCATTGACTATCCTACGGTTTACCAAATAGATCACTAGAGAATCTACAATAGGAGCACGAAACTCTTCTAAAAGATCACTAGTGAGTGCAGCGTGACGTTGGCTATTTTGATGCAAACAGGCTTGGTAGGGATCTAGACCTTGCAATTCAATTAAAGCCAATAGATGATTCCAGAGTACCTGATAACCAAAGCTGAGCATAGCATTTACTGGATTTGCTGGAGGACGCCTTGATCTTGTTAAAAATACAAAATCCTTATCCCCAGTGAGACAATCGCCAAAGACAGAAAAATAACAAGAAGCCCCGGCCCCTTCAATCCCCATCAACTGATCTATACTATTGATCTGTTCGGTTTTTTGAGAAAGATATTCTAGAGTTTCTATCGCCAAAACCAAACTGGGAAGCTCTTTTTGTCTATATTGTCTTTGCAGAATGACCCGGCAGTTTTTTAATTTGGCTTTGACTATAGCCCTGGCTACCAAGAGGCGATCTACCAGTTCCAGTGATTGTTGATAACGATTCAACTGGCGATAACCCCTCTCTAGAGGTAACAATCTACCATAACAATAGCCCATTCTAGAGAGATAGACTATGGCTATATTGTGCTTCAAACAGGCCCTGACTGCTTGGGTTGTGATTTGGGATTTACCAAAAATGAGGATCTGCTCAGTATGGGGAAGTTGAACCTCGGCTATAGTTTGCCCCCTTTGCTTTACCAGAAGATATTGTTGATTGAGCGATACATAGCAGCCCTGAGCCGATACATATAAACTTGTCATTCATCATCTCTTCTTTTTGGGCTGATTTGCTCATCGAGCCAACGTTTAACCGGTACTTGAGTTTGGTTGATTTCCTTAACTTGATTAGAAGCAAACATTTGTCGCAAAATTCCATCACTGAAACTTAGCAAAATATAGGTAGACAGGGTGACCAATACAGTGTTAGTGATCACGGCTAACAAACCCAAAGGGGCAATCAATAAGATAATCAAAGTGAGCAGACCATTGAGAAAAGCTACTGCAATATTACGGGCCAGGACTATTGATTTCGGTAACAGCATAAATCATCCTCCTTTGTTAAGATAGCCAGAATATTGGAAAAAAAATTCAAAAAAGCCAATAAATTATCCTCTCAAGATCAACTGCTATAATCCTTGCTATATATAAATTAGAGAGCATTTTTTAATAGATAGTGAATATCAACGAACGATTAATACTTTTAATAGCCACCTTGCTCAAACACCCTGGAGTTGGTTATCAGCAATATGACGATGACAACCAAAATCATCATAATGCCCTGTTAGAGCTCCAGCAAAAAATGAATCAAATAGGAAAAGCTCTCGGCAAAGATATCAATCCCTCTACCGCCACGCTCCGAAAAGACCTCACAACCTTAAGGCAGTGGGGCTTATTAGAAGATAGGATGTACCGCCATGGTTACTATCTTGGTACTGCTGTTATGGAAAAAGCCGAGCTCAAGATCCTCTTTGACGGGCTTAACTCCCAAGCCAACAAACAAGGAGATCCGCGCTTGAGAGCTCTTTACAACAAACTCGAAAAAAGACTACGCGGCTTTGCTTTAGAAAATGATGAAGATTTTTTCTATCCAGTGAGACAAAATCTCAATCGAACGATCAACTATACAGATCCTGTTGATATTAAAAAGCATAGTGGCAGGAGTGATACCCTCTTTCACCACATCAATACAATTGAACAGGCTGTTGTTCAAGGTAACGCCTTAGAAATCATGTTATTGAGTGATCCTTGGAACAATTGGCAACAAAAAATCTTTAAGATCTATCCTTTACAGTTAATTTTTTATGAGATAGGTTGGTATTTAGCTTATGAAGATTGTGAGGACGGACATTTAGTGATTAATAGAATTAACCGCTATGCCAATCATTGTTTGGTTATAAAAGAGCTTCAAAGAGATATAAAACTACAATATCAACAACTACAACAAGTTGAAAAACTCCTAAATAATGGTTGGGGTTTAAATTTAGGCACATTGGAGCAGCAGCAAAATGAACTAGTAGCAGTTGCGCAATTGATCCAAGTCAAAGTCCGCTTTTATGACTTTATGATCAGCTTTATCCAAGAAGGAGATAACCGCCATCCCAAACAAATCCTCAAACCCGGCCCCAAAGATCCCCATAGCGGCAAACTAAAATATATCGACTACTGCCTTAAACTACCAGAGCGCTCTTTACCTGAATTTGCTATCTGGGTGCAGCGCTATATGGAATATGCGCAGATTCTACAACCTGAAACTTTAGTCACCGAAGCTCTGCGCAAAGCGCGTAATTTAGTAAAACGCTATGAACAATAGAAAATATAATTAAATATTTTAAAAAATTAGCTAAATACTTATCCAGTAGGGCTTTTACTCTATAAAAATAAAATATATAATTATCGGCTTTTCTCTAGAATTAGCTAAAAATTGCCAGTATATTGTATATATTGACCATTAAACGAGTATATCGCCTCTAACATGGAGCATCAACCAATAGAGCCTCAGTTTAAATCTTTTCTCGAACTGTGCACCCATATGGAAAATCACCCAGAAGATTTTCTAAGCTGGATTGAATTCAACTATCCAGAACTAGCTAAAAAAGTAAGAGAAAAAAAATAGAACCAGTCAAAGCCAATAGTTTAGAAGGATTGAAAGATCTTTTTATTGTAAGAGCTGATGATCTTTATGGCAGAGCTCTTGTCACCAAAGATCTAGAACGTGATTCCAAAAAAACAGCAATGGCTATCACCATAGCTGATGGCTGGCATGGCATTATGACCTTTCCTCTGTTTTTATTTGTAACCAGAGATTTACTAATAATTGGTCCTATTATCGCTGTTGTCATAGCAGTGGTGCTCAATAGATTATCTAATTATTGTGGTGCTATTGCCGCTGCTAATCAGCCAGAAAAACGTAGCTGGTCAAAAGTTGGACTTCTGGGAATGATTCTGATGAATGCTGTATTAGGATTACTAGCTGGCCCTGGTACTGAATTGATGATGAACAAAGCAGCTTTAAATACTTTAAAAGCGCAAGAGTTGATTAAAGAAAAGATCCTTCCCATCTATCAAACCAAAATTACCAGAGCCAAAGAAACCGTCGAATTGGGAAAACAATTGCAAGAGCAATGTGATCTCAAAATGAATCAATTTACCAACTTAAAAAAATCTGGCAGTCCCAGAGCATCTTCTCTCTATAGAGAAATCCAAGGGCAGTGGAACAAAGATGAAAGTTACTGGAGCTCAGTTGACCAACAACAACTGCCACTTTGTAAAAAAGCAGCCCTCATCAGCGCCCAAGGCATAGATGAACTGCAAAAATCAGAAAAAGAATTAGATAATCAAACCAAAGCAAGCCAAAAAGGGGAATTGCTCTTTTTACAAAAGCAATACAGTGATATCTATGCTGATAACTTCAACCAAGATCAAAGTATTAAATCTGGTGAACAAGAAGTAAAATTAGCAATTCAATCATTCTCCAACAAGATGATCAAAAGAGAATGGGCCTCTTTAGGCTTTACCTTTTTCGCCTTTGCAATGAGTTTTATTACATCTTTGGTTGCTATTTTGTTCACCATTACCCATAGTCATCGCCAAGATGTTGCTGATTCTTTTGATCCAGAAATCATCAAAGCCAGAGAAAAGTTTTTTGATTCAGTCCGCAAAGGAATTGAGAAAAAAGCTAGAACTCCTGAGGTATTTATCGAAGATTAAACTATGGATTTAGAGCAAAAAATTCAACTATTATCCTTAGTTTCTCAAAAAATTGAAGATACTGGTCGCTTTAATCATTTTGCTTTTGTTGATACTTTCGCTCAGAATAAACCAGAGCTCAACCAATCTGAGCAGCTTGGCTTATTGTATCTCTTGCAAAAGCAGATTAAAGCTACTGGGCAGCTTGATTATCTACCTTTTGTTGAACAATTAGGATTAAAAATAGAGCCTGTAGCTGAGAGCCTGCCACAAAGCTCTACCCATACTGAGCCTGCAGAAACAGAAAAAGTAATTGATGCCACCTATAACGATATTCCACAAATTCCAGAATCTCTAGAAATTCCACAAATTCCAGAAGTTCCAGAAGTTCCACCCAACATAGTCATTTTCAATCCACCACCAGCTCAAGAGCAGGTTAATAAAACTGCTACCCAACTTGAACAACTAGAAAAAGCAAAAGGACTGGACGCTTTGCATATCATGACTTTCAGCAAAATGTATCAAATATTTGCTAGTTCATACAAACGAACT
>CAISPN010000027.1 GCA_903887375.1 uncultured cyanobacterium | reverse complement strand
TCTGGAATCAGATTGCGCCAATTTGGCCAAGGAATCATCGAAACTCTAGGAAATAAAAAAATTCACTCTAGCTGCTGGTCTGTTCCTGGTGGGGTGAATAATGCCCTTTCTCTTGAGGGGAAAATTTGGATTAAAGAGCGCTTAGCTGAATCTTTCCAAACTATTACAATGGCTTTAGATCTTTTCAAAAGGTTACTAGATAAGCAATTTACCCAAGAGGTAGAGATCTTTGGCCAGTTTCCTTCTCTTTTTATGGCCTTAGTTGGAGATCAAGGCCAATGGGAGCACTATGGAGGAAAGATCCGCTTTGTTGATAGCCAAGGCAATATTGTCAATGACAACTTGAGTGAGGATGATTATCCCAATTACCTATCTGAAGCTGTGGAAAATTGGTCCTATCTCAAGTTTCCTTACTATAGAGAATTGGGTTATCCAGATGGGATCTATAGGGTCGGACCATTAGCTAGGTTAAAAGTCTGTGATTACATTGGCACTGAATATGCAGATTGCCACTTAAGAGAATTTCGCTCTTTCAGTAATAATTCTTCTTTTTATTATCACTATGCTCGTTTGATTGAAATTTTGGCCTGTTTGGAAAAAATACAAGATCTAATTGAAGATCCAGATCTTTACCGCGGCCGATTAAAATCTCAAGCTGGAATCAACCAACTAGAAGCAGTAGGAGTTAGTGAAGCGCCTCGTGGTACCTTGTTTCATCACTACCAAGTAGATGAAAATGGTTTGATTACTAAGCTCAATTTAATCATAGCAACAGGCCAAAATAACCTAGCGATGAACAAAACTATCACCCAAATTGCTAAACACTATATCAAAGGGAACAATCAAATATCTCAAGGGTTACTCAATAGAGTAGAAGCTGGGATTCGCTGCTATGATCCTTGTCTATCTTGTTCAACTCATGCCCTCGGTCAAATGCCCTTACTTATAGAGTTGATAGATGTTGCTGGTGTGGTTGTCAGACAAATTTCCAGATGATCAAACAATACAAAAATATTTTTGCTAGAGAGCTGAGAAATTTATTTTCAAACCAGATCGAGGATGCAATGTAGGGATAGGTTTTAGTCCTAGATCTTGATTGGGAAGGATTTCCCATTGATAATAGCGCAACAGATAGGATGCAAATATTTTCATCTCCATCTGAGCAAAAGCCATGCCCAAACAGATTCTAGCTCCTCCTCCAAAACCAACTAAAGCATAGTCACAATTTTCTGCCCTTGTTAAATTGAAACGATCTGGATCAAATTGATCGACATTGGTATAAATTTGTGGATCCCTATGAGCCCCTTTATTTAGATATAGTAATTGCCAACCGCTAGGTATCCAATATCCACCAAAGCTAAAGGATTTTACTATTCCCCTAAAACCACCAATTACAGGAGGATAGAGCCTCTCAACTTCTTTAAAAACTGTATCTAGATAAGGCATATTGCGTAGCTGCTCTATAGTTAACCTTTCTCCAATATTGAGAGAATATTGCTCTTGTCTGGCTTTTTGGAGGATAGATGGGTGTTGTCCTAAAGCCAAGCAGAAGGAAGTGAGCATAGATGTAGTGGTTTCATGTCCTGAAAATAGCATTAAGAGAGATTGCGCTTTTATTTCATCAAGCGAGAGTCTATTTCCTTGAGGATCTTCACTTTGAATAAGTAATCCAAGCGCGTCATTTTGAGGATTTTCTTGACGCTCTAGAACAACTTGTTCAATATGTTTAAGGAGATTATCTCTGGCTTTAATCGCTCTGTTATACGGAGTTAAAGGAATATTCCAAGGTAAGGTAAATAGTCCTTGGGAGAATTTAGTAAATTCTTTGGAAAGATTTTGAGTCATTTGTCCCGATTGGCTGCCAAGTAGCAGCACACTGGCTATGTCAAAGGTCATTTGCCTGAGCTCATTTAGCCAGAGAAATTTACCTTTATTGATCCATTCCTGGCAGTAATTTTGGATGATATTTTCCATCGGTTCTATGTAGTTTAGTAAGGAACTTCCACAGAATGCCGGTGTTAGAAGTTTGCGGTTTTTTTTATGCTCTTGTCCCTCTTGCAGAAAAAGCGAATTACCAAAGAGCTCTTTAAAATTTTCAGGCCAACCTTCACGCCAGGAAAAATGGTCACTGTGGCTAGAGAGAATAAAACGGTTTGCTTCAATCCCCGTCATAACTACGGTAGGCTTACCAAGTAAATGTGTTTTAAAAATATTGCCATATTTATTTTGTCGCTTTTGAAAGAAATCATTTTGGGCCAAAAAATTAATCGATTCTCCCAAAAAAGGCAGCCCCAAGCTCCCTGGAGGCAGCATATTGGAATTGTTAAAATCTATTTTCGACATTATTGATGTAGTTGGATGAAGTTGTGTTAATTTATGTTGCTTTTATTATGTTAGAGTAAGGCCTGTACAACGAGTTGAAAAAAAGTACAGTATATGGCATTCACAATCGATTCAGCGAGAAATATTTTTCCGAACACTTTAGCGGCAGATGCAGTACCGGCAACCGTTGCAAGATTTAATCAGCTCAACGCAGAGGATCAGTTAGCTCTTATTTGGTTTGCTTATTTGGAGATGGGCAAAACGCTCCCTATCGCTGCAACAGGCGCTGCCAATATGATTTTTGCAGAGCAGACCTTGAAAGAAATTCGAGAAATGAATTTCCAGCAACAAACTCAAGTGATGTGTGATTTGGCTAATCGTGCAGATACTCCTATTGCCCGTACTTATGCAACTTGGACTCCTAATGTTAAATTGGGCTTCTGGTACGAATTGGGCGTTTGGATGAGTCAAGGAATTGTTGCTCCTATTCCTGAAGGTTATAAGCTTTCAGCAAATGCTTATGCAGTTCTTCAAACAATTCAGGGTCTAGATAGTGGACAACAGATTACTATTCTCCGTAATTGTGTCGTAGATATGGGTTATGACACCAATAAACTAGGAACCTATACTTCAGTAGCAGAACCAATCATTCCTCCTACAGCTACTTCATTGAGAACCAAAGTGAGCATAGAAGGTGTGACCAATCCAACAGTTTTAAGTTACATGGATAACTTAAATGCTAATGATTTTGAAGAATTGATTAAGTTATTTACACCCGATGGGGCTTTGCAGCCTCCATTCCAAAAGCCACTTGTAGGAAAAGAAGCAGTACTTAAGTTCTTCCGTGAAGATTGCCAAAATCTCAAATTAAAACCCGAAAGAGGGATATCTGAACCAGCAGCCGATGGTTATACACAAATCAAAGTCACAGGCAAGGTTCAAACACCTTGGTTTGGTGGCGGAGTTGGCATGAACGTAAGCTGGAGATTTCTACTGACACCTGATAACAAGATATTTTTTGTAGCGATAGATCTTCTGGCATCTCCTAAGGAGCTATTAAATTTAGTTCGCTCTTAATTTCTAGCTTAACTTAGCTAGATCGGATGCTACAATTTGACCTCCTAGAATATTGTACTAGGAGGTTTTGCCAAATATTAAAATATTCTTAGAATAACTTAATAAAACTACATTATGGGCTTAAATAAATTAAGAAATAATGGAAAAACCTTTACAAATAAAATTTAATAGCGGAGTACAAGAAGTGACCGAGAGCAACTGGACAGAGTCTGAAACCGAATTAGCTCAAAGAGCGTTCAAAATTGCCAATGAGCGAGAAACTAGGACTTTGATCCAATATGCCTGTCAAAGAGCAAGTGAAATTAAGGAACTGGATGAACTTTGGCAATTACATGATTTTTTAAGTAGCAAAAGACATGAAATTGAAGGTAAGTACGACAATAGAATGTCTATGCTGGTTTTTGTTTTTGCACAATTATTAAAAGAGGGCTGGCTAAATCTTGATGATTTGACTGGACTAGGTAGTGATAAGCTCAGTAAAATTACTGCCCTTGCCAGAATGCTCTAATAATTCCCAAGATGTAAACCAATGCAATGACATTGAAAAAATTCTAGCCTCCATAGACTGTGGTGAAAGTGAAGATCTTGAATTAAAGGCTGCTAAAGGTGGACTTCCTAAAAGTCTTTGGGAAAGCTATAGCGCTATGGCAAATACGAAAGGAGGAATCATCTTATTAGGAGTAGAAGATGATGGAAAACCAAATGGTATTAAAGAGATAGACAAGTTAAAAAAAGAATTTTGGAATCTTATTAATAACCGCAATAAAGTCAACGCTAATTTGCTTAAATGATCAAGGATTGCTGACGAAATTAGGGGGGTGGAGAGAAGATCGAGAGACAGGGGAAGAGGGTTTAACCCTTGCTGGCTTGTTGATGTTTGGTACAGAGGAATCTCTTAGGGATAAACTTCCTTCATACAATTTAGACTACCGTGAAAAACTTTCAGATGATCGCTGGTCAGATCGATTAACGGTCGATGGTACTTGGTCAGCAAACCTATTTCAATGCTTTGGTTAATTCTTTAATACATGCAGATTATCAGGGGATTGGTGGAATTGTTATAAAAAAATATCCAGACCGCTTCGAGTTCTCTAATCCTGGATCTTTACTTATTTCAAAAAAGCAATTATTGCAAGGAGGCATAAGTGAATGTCGTAACAAATCACTACAAACTATGTTTACCCAAATAGGTGCAGCCGAGAAAGCTGGATCAGGTGTGGATAAAATATTTCGAGGTTGGAATTCTCAACATTGGCAACCACCTATAGTCATAGAACAGTTACAACCAGAGCGAGTAGAGTGGATATTGCCTATGATCACTCTTATCCCCAAAGAATCTTCAGATCGCTTAGAAAAGCATTTTAAAGATAAATTCTATAAGTTCACACCAAATGAGATACAAGCTTTGGTTACAGCCGATATTGAAGAATATGTTGATAATGTTCGTATGCGCCAAATTACCGGGGAGCATCCCACGGATATAACTAGGTTACTTCAAGATCTAGTTAAAAAGGATGCTTTAGTTCCAGAAGGACAAGGACGATGGAGTCGTTATCGTCTTCCTCGTTTGGACTCCCTACATAACGTCTGCTCGATCATGAAATGGAAAAAATTATTTTAGAACTCTGTCAAGAAAAATGGTTGACCAGAAAAGAAATAAGTGAACTCATAGGCCGAAATTCTGATACAACGGGAAATGAGGCTATCTCAAATCTGGGAAATGAATTTTAAGACAGAGTTTTTTTAATTACCCTACCTTGTTTTGCTCTGGACCTACAACTGATAGGTATGGCTCAGTAATGTACTTAATGGCTATCTCTTGGATCATCTCTGGACTAACCTGTTTGACTAGCTCAGTAAATTTGTTGTCAAAATCCACCCCAAGTCCTAGAGTTTCATATAAACCATTGATCTGGGCAATTTCTGAATTAGTTTGTTTACTTAGAGCGTATTGTCCTAGAAGTTTATTTTTGGCACTTTGCAACTCTTGACTAGTCAATTGAGTTTCAACCAGACGATCTGCTTCTTGTTTGAGACCATCTTGAGCAATTTGGCTATTTTCGGGAGCTGTGCCGATATAGAGAATCAATTGTGAAAGATCCCTGCGGGTTGGGTAAAGAGCTGAAACATCATAGGCAAGGCCACGTTTTTCCCTCAGCTCAACAAACAGTCGGCTCGAAAGACCATTACCCAAATAGGTATTGAGTAGTTTGAGGGCTATAAAATCAGATTCGCTATAGACCGAAGGAGCAAAATAGCCCAGCATGATGATACTCTGCTGGGTATCTTGGATAAGACAATCAGCCTTTGGTTGATTAAGAACTTGTGGCAGGTTCAATTGTTTTGTTGCTAATGCAGGATTTGGCCAATCTCCCAATGTTTTTTCTAGCAAAGAGATAGCACTTTGAAGATCTATATTGCCGGAAATACTTACAACCAGATTATCTGGACGGAAAAGCTCCTGGTAGAGATTTTGCAGATCATAGCTTGTCAGAGTAGCTACAGTTTCCTCTTTTCCTAGAACTGACATTGCATAGGGATGTGCAGCATACATATTCTCTCTGAGCTGGGCAAAGGCCAAATTAAAGGGCTGCTCGCGCTGAGAGCGAATTGATTGAATAGTTAGTTTTTTTTCTAGATCTATTTCATCTGTGGGAAAAGTTGGATTGCGCAAAATTTCAGATGCTAGTTCTACAATCTCAGCAAAATCTGTAGTAACGCTCTTTAGACTAAGTGAAAAATAATCATTAGTGACATCAGCGCTCAAACCAGCCCCAATCGATTCTATTTTTTCGGCGATTTCTTCTGCTCTGTAGCGTTTGGTTCCTTTGGTGATTACTCTAGATAAAAGATAAAATAGCCCTGACTTTTCTCTATTTTCCCAACGTGAACCACTATTTTTGAGAAAAATGCGCGCTGCTACTATAGCTACAGTGTGGTTTTCCTGCAATAGAAGCTTGATACCGTTACTGAGAGTGTATTGATGAAAGGAATTGTGATTCATTATTTTAGATTAACCTAGAAGCTAGGGCAATGGCTGCTGGTAATATCCTATGTTCTTGTTGTTGAATTCTGGCATGAAGAGTTTCTAGAGTATCATCATTAAGGATAGGAACCGCTGCCTGCATAAGTATTGGTCCACTATCTACCTCTAAACTAGCTAGATGAACACTACAGCCTGTAATTTTCACCCTGGCAGCTAGGGCTTGATCTACGGCATGTAACCCCTTAAAACTAGGCAGCAGACTAGGATGAACATTGATCACTCGATTGGTATAGCCTGAAAGTAGTACTTCAGTAACGATACGCATCCAGCCAGCCATGATGATCCAATCTACTTGATTTTCTCGAAAGACCTCAACTATAGATTGATCCAAGCTCTCTCTACTGGGGTAGTTACGATGATCAAGCAGAAGTGATGGTACCTTCCAACTTTGTGCCCTGCTTTGTACCTTAGCTTGCGGGTTATTGTAGATCACCATTTTTACTTCGGCATTGAGCCTGTTATCTGCTATCGCCTGAGCAATGGCTTCAAAGTTGCTACCATTGCCAGATGCCATTACGCCGAGCTTTAAATGTTCATGGGACCCGATATTTTCTAAAGCAGGAGAAACCAAAAAGGACATAAAATTTTCGATAGAAAAAAGTATCTAAAAACTATCCTAACTCTAGCTGGATCTAAACAAACCTAATGATTGATTCCTTCATCATCCCAAGAAGCAGGATCTTCTACCGGCTCTAGATGCGTCATGACATAAGACCCTGGAAGAGTTTGTCTGATTTTTATTTCAATTTCTTCACAGAGGTCATGTCCGCGCTGTACTGTCCATTCTCCCGGTACGAGTATATGGAAATAAATAAAGCTGCGGGAGCCAGCTATTCTAGTACGAAAAGCATGAAACTTGAGCCCTAGATCTTCATAGCTAAAGAGAATATTTTTAATTTCTAATTGCTGCTCATGAGGAAGAGCTTTATCTAGCAATTCTGAGCCTGTTTCTTTGAGTAGATTGATTCCAGTGCGGATAATTTGCAAGGCGATCAATAATCCCAAAACAGGATCAAGAACGCTCCAGCCAGTGAGTTTCACCAAAATGATACCCACAACTACCCCTAGTGAAACCCAAGCATCAGAAAGTAAATGAACCGCATCGGCCTTTAGGGTGATTGAACGGAGTCTTTTGGCGGCCCTAAATAGTAGCCAAGCAGTGGATAGATAAATAATCGAGGATAAACCAACCAATAAGATACCTAGATCCATTTGCTCTAGATGGTGAGGGCTAAAGATCTTCTCTACTGCCTCAACTAAGATAATCAAGGCCGAAATTATAATTAAAATACTCTCAATGCCACTGGCAAAATATTCAGCCTTAGAATGTCCAAAGGGATGTTCAAGATCTGGAGGTTGAAGGGCAAAGGTTAATGCCCAAAAGCCAATGGCAGCAGCAATCAAATTGACACTAGTTTCCAGGGCATCTGAGAGTATGGCAATAGATCCTGTTTGGAAATAGCCGTAGAGCTCTAGGATAATAGTTGCAATTGCTGCAACCATTGATATTACGATATAAAAACGCGGATCTTTCATACTATTAGTTGAATCTCCTCAATCAATATACCCTATAGATTGGGATAATCTTAGATAAAAACATAACATTAAGGATAAAGAAAATTGAAAATTATTGTTCTAGATGATGATCCTACCGGTTCTCAGACCGTTCATTCTTGTCTATTGTTGCTGCGCTGGGATATAGAGACTCTCAAGCTTGGCTTAGATGATAGCTGCGATATTTTTTTTATTCTGACTAATACCAGAGCTCTAGATCCTATAGAGGCAAAACGCGTAACCCAAGAAGTTTGCCATAATTTAAAATTAGCCCTAAAAGATAGTAAACAAGATTTTCTAGTAGTCAGTCGTTCTGATTCTACCTTGCGTGGTCATTATCCTCTAGAGACTGATGTAATTGCTAGTGAATTAGGCGGCTTTGATGCTCATTTTTTACTTCCTGCTTTTTTTGAAGGCGGCAGGATTACTAGAGATTCTATTCATTACTTAATCGTCAATGGACTAGAAACTCCTGTAGATCAAACAGAATTTGCCAAAGATTCTGTCTTTGCCTATAGCCATAGTTATCTGCCAGATTATGTTGAGCAGAAAACCAAAGGGCAAATCAAAGCCCAGCAAGTAGTAAGGATTCTCTCTGAAGATATCAGAAAAGGGAGCTTGAATAAATTACTACAACTTTCGGGCAATGTCGCTGTGGTAGTCGATGGAGAAACCCAAGCTGACTATGACCTCTTTGCCAGAGATTTGATTGCGGCAACTAAAGAGGGTAAACGTTTTCTCCTACGCAGCGCGGCCAGTATCTTGACTTCTTTGGCTAATTTGGGACCGCAGAGCATTGCCAGTGAAAAAATGGCGCAGTATAAAAGAACAAAAGATAGCCCTGGTGTGGTTTTGGTTGGCTCTCATGTTCAAAAAACAACGCAACAGCTTGAATCACTCTTGCAGCAGGGTGAGGATCTCTCTCCCATTGAAGTTGAGGTGAGTTTACTCAAAGATCCCCTAGAAAAAAGGGATGAACTTTTAGCTGAGATCTTATACAAGGTTCATGATGCTCATCAACAGGGGCTCACTCCGGTTATCTACACTAGTAGAGGTGAGCTGAGCTTTGCGGATACTCAAACTCGTTTGGCTTTTGGGGTCAGGGTTTCTAATTTCTTGATGGATATAGTCCAAGGGCTTCCAAGTTCAATTAGCTATCTGATTTCTAAAGGTGGTATCACTTCTAATGATGTGCTCAGCGTTGGCTTGAACTTACGCGCGGTCAGATTATTAGGCCAAATTTTACCCGGCTGCTCTTTGGTAAGTACCCCAGAGGATCATCCTTTGTTTGCCAATTTACCTGTGGTTCTTTTTCCAGGTAATGTAGGAGATCAAGATGGCTTATTAACGGTATATCAGCGTTTGAAATAAATTATGCTTAAGCTCATTAATCGATTTTTTAATAAATCCAGAAAAATTAATAATCAACCTTTAAATTTTGGTAGTTTACTGGTTATTATTCTGATAGATATATTTATTTTATACAATGTCTTTTCTGGTCTTAATGATATCAGCCAAAGATATATCAGCCCAGATCAAAGTTATCCTTGCTACAGTCAGTGGCAGGGATATCTTGATCAAGTATCTGCTGATAAAAACTATAAAATAATTCGAGATGTAATCAGCGCTAAAGATAAACTTGATCCAAATTATAATTATCAACCAGAAAATAAATCACATTTAGGGCAAATAAATACAACTTGTTTAAAGTATGCAAATTACCGTGATCAAGTTAAAAAATCCCTCAGCTTAGATGTAGTTAATGCCAAGAATTTTAAAGCTTCTGTACTAACTACACCTGAAGTTATAAACTTTATTAATTTTCTCAATGAAAAGGATACCTTCAAAGCTCTTAAAGATAATTATGAGCAATCCAAGTTTTGGTATCCAAGTATCCAATTACTCCTGCAGGCTCTATTTTTAGTACCTTTAATTATTCTGACTTACTGGCTCAATAATTTTGCTCAAGCCAAGGGCTATGGCTTGGTTTCTTTGATCACTTGGCATCTATTAATTATCTTTATAATTCCCCTACTGGTCAAGATTTTCCAATTTTTGCAAATTGGTTTGGTTTTTCGCCTCATATTTGATTTTGTTCAGAAAATATTAGGTGGATTGCTATTTTTAATTAATTACTTTTATATCTTAATAATTCCTCTAGTTGGTTATGGAATTATCAAATTCTCACAAAGAGTAGCTCGTAAACCCAAAAATCTCAACCAAGCGGCTATTAATCTGCAATATGGCTCTTGTCTTGACTGCGCCAAAAAAATTCGCCCCCAGGATTCATATTGTCCGCATTGTGGTTATGCGCAATATTGCCAATGTTCTAATTGTCAGGCTTTGACTTATAAACTGGCTTCTTACTGCAGAGAATGTGGCTATTTTAATAAAGAATCGGGAAATTGAACTCCTGTTAATTTTTCAGGAGATATAATCTGTTCGATTCCCTTTAGAATAAATGAAACAAATACATTCTCTAATGATTCATATTTATCCTTTGTTATGGGCTTGAATCCATGGGCCATAATTGAATAATTGCGAATACTTAATTTATCTTGAATAGGTTTTTTGTGTTTTTTAAACCAGCTTCCCAAAGGCTCATCTTGGCGCTCTACTAGTGATTCATAAGATTGCATCAAGCCCAATTTATTATCGCCAGTGCTTATTTGATATTCTCTCTTGAGTCGAATCTGTACTAAAAGCTCCAAGGCTCTATATAATCTGGCAACTGCATCGTCATAGCGCTCTTGGTATGCTTTACGCTGAGCATTAAAGATCAAATCTTCTACTATTTCATAACCATGTCCATTAATGCCATTGTCGCTAGTAAAATCTGGATCAATAGCGCTTCGACTGCCTATGACTTGTTTTAAAAAGAAAATTAGTGGTTTATATTTACTATCACCCAAAAAATCCTTGAGATACTCATAGGCATCTTGGTGATCAAAAATATCCCAAAGATCTAATCCTTTGGATAGATTTAGGATTTTTCCTACATTTTTATCATCTTCACCTGATATTTCATATTCTCTGAATATTTCTTCTAGTTGAGCAACAGCTGCAGGATAGTTATATCTCTCTAGTAATGGTGGTATATTTTGATTAATCTTTCGATTGACTATGAGCGAAGTTACCGGAGCTCTTCGTACTCTTTGGCCTGTTGTAACTTTGATCAGATTATCGCGTTTATTGGCAGTAGTTAGATGAATCGTCATATCGTAATCTAAAGCAGCAATACCTAGACCAATTGACATGGTTTTGGTTCCACCAGTATAGTCAGCCAGAAACTCACCTTCAGGGGTTTGCTGAATTTTTTGAACGATTTTATCGTAAACCTCAGAGATATTATCTGGATTATCAATCAATACTAATTGATGATTTTTTTCTTGCAACTTGCATTGGCTAACAATATCCTTAATTAGAGATTGGCTTCCTTTGCTACCTGTAGAACAAATAAAAATTACTTGATTGGGATTAAGATCATTGATGGCAGTAATAATAGGTTCAGGCGAACCGCCAACGGTGATAAATAGTATAGTATTCATAATTCTAGAGATGTTTATCTAATTGATCTAAGACAAAAAGACTATCTTCATAATGACCAAATAGACGTTTGGCATCTTGATCCGACCAGGCATACATTTGATGGGTTGATGGAGGACAAGGTTTGCCTTCGAGGCTCTTAAAGTTTAGTGATTTTGGGTTTGTCTCCTCTTCTAAAAATACAGCCAGAGCATCAATTCGTTCATTAATCAAACAAAGACGATCTCCAGATAATCCTTCAACTGAGGGTTCAAACGCTGGTCCATATTTAAATTTTTTACTAGGAGATGGATGCAATTTTTGACTATAGATTTGCTTTTTAGTTTGCTCCCAAACTAGTTTTCCCCAAGGAGATAAATCTGTCATACCAGAATAAATAGTAAGAAGGGTTCCAGGTATTTTTGATAAGTTCTTGTTAGAGACAGGTAAACCATTAGCCAGTCTGCGGAAAACTTCTAAATTCTCTACAATGCTATTTTCCGGTTTCATCTCCACCGGCAGCCGTGGTATCTTTAGGAGATCTTTAGAGCCTTCAAATATGTAGATAGTCTCATCTGCATAGAACATAGCAAGTGTCTGCAGAAAGCCCTGTACACTTTTAAAGCCTCCAGTTAAGTTAAATACTATATGAAATTGAGATTGTTGATAATCTGGTATTGTCTCATTACACCATTGAACAATTTCTGATAGAGCATGTTGAAAGTTAGTTAAATCAGCAGTTTGTAAGCCGTTAATTGGGGGTTGTTGAATATTATTAAAGCCTTTATCTTTGAGCCATTTGGCTACTAAATCTGCTGTAGCTTTTCCTAGATAGGTATCAGTAGAAATCAAGACATGAATATCTTTAGGCTTATTAAGCTGACTATTATAAAGCTTAATGATTCCATTTAATTCTGCTGACATTTTGGCCGCTTGTTCTAAAGAGGCTGATTCAAGTTCTTCTTCTACACTTTTAATCAAGCTTTCTAATTTTGCTAGATCATCTTTTGGGATATCTTGAGCATTGGCATATTTAGTGAGGATGTCTTTGTCGGTTGCTTTATTGGTTAATAAACTAGTGCCGCATGGAGAAAGAACAAGTTTCATAAATTTTTATCCTCGTTGAGTTGGCCATAATTTCTTAAATCCACTGTCCGGATGTTGTAAGTAATCTAAAAAATTATCTGATTGATTTGATTGATCTGGAAATATGGTCAAAAATTCTAGATATTGTCTGGTATATCTATATTCTTTGGGGTGTCTTTTACAATACATACGATGCCAGAGACGGCCTACTTGACCCATACTGCCAGTAACATTAGTATGATAAATGGTCTCGTTGTTTCTGTAAGGTCCATGCAACCACTTAATAGCCCGAGAATCTTCTCTATCGTCTGCTAATCTTCCCCAGACTTGAACTTTATCCCGATGCCAAGCTTCCCGCCAATTATTAGCATATTGATTGGTTGGATAGCCTTGTAGTTGAAGCCACTCCTTGGCAAAGTTTAGCCCCCTATCGATAAAAATACCTAGATGTGATGTTTCTAAAACACTGATGTCATTTTTCAAGGATGTTTCCTCTTGCCATTGCCAATGACAACCAATCAAAGGTTTTTGTTGGTTCTGGTTATAATATCCAGGATAAAAAAGACAATGATCGCTCCTACGCCAAGATCTGCCAAAACCACCCAAAACCATAGCAAAGCGGTTGAGAAATTTTATCAACGCTAAGAGTTTATTGGCATGATCTTGCCCTAAGGGTTTAGTAAGCATCCAACTCAAACGGCCTTTTACCTCATAGGTAGGAACTGCCCAATTGCCATTACCAAAGCTGTCTAAGTCTAATTCACGTTCTCTGAACCTCATGCATAAAAGTCCGAAAGTTCCACCATCATTTTCAGTACCACCAAACAACTGCTCAACTGCTCTTTGGGCGCTGTTAGCATCTGTTAAACCACCAAAAATTCGCAGAGCATGACCTCTGATGCCCGATCTAAAAATATTGGGTCGAAATTCCGCGCTGCCATCTAATAATTTAGGAGCTATTCCCTCTCCTTTGAGCTCAGTTGCATATAGAATAGGTTGACTTGTCCTTCTTGGTTGACCATAACCTGCACTAACCCGGCAACCAATTCCTTTAGATAAAGCTTTCTCCCAAATTTGCCAAACCCTCTCCCATTCATCCTTGTCTAGATCAATAGTGCTAGAAATCCCAAAATTTAGCGTAGGTTTATAGAGAGAAATCATGGGAAAAGCGCCACCATGATCTGATGATTGGACTTGCCAGTTCTGTTGAGGATGGACGATATCTATTAAATTCTCACTCCAGCTATCATCACCAGGATAGCCGCCTTGAAAACGCAAAATCCCTGGGGCAAAATCACCATCACCTAAATCTCTTCCACAATAGCGCTCTCGCTCTTTAGAATCACAAGCTCTGGCAAAGGCACCTTTCATACTACTGCCAGGAAAAAAAGGAATCCCATTTGCTCCAATTACTGGCCTAATGATTCCATCATCTTGGCCAGCATTAGTCACAAAACGCCAATTAATAGCATAGGAGCGAGATTGTACACCTTGATCAAATTCTGGAATTTTGGAGCTAGCTCTTTCTATCCATTGTTCTGCCCAGTGAATTACATCTGGTTGTACGTTGTTCCCTGGCAAATAATTTAACTGACAACGCCCCCTAGTCTGAGCCCGAAACATCATCGGTACTTTTCTATGAATATTTTGGATATTGACCATAGTTTTACTTTAAATAAGTTATTAACCTTTGTAGCGCTGAGTCCACCAAACCAGAGAATCACACAATTGAGCAAGTATGGCTAAAGCAACTCTTTGATCTTCAAGGGGAATTGACCAGAGTTTTTCACTCATAGCCTCTATTTGATTAGTGTTGTTTGCATTAACTTGATCGTTGGGTAAATTAACCCCTGCTTTTTTCATAATTTCTACTAAAGTATCCCAAGTTTTTTTCCAATATTGGGATTTTGCTCTATCTGCTTCTCTATTTTGCAGACGCAGAGATTCTCCCCAAAATCTTTCTAAACCATAGGCTACTGCCAAACGCATTTTATGGGATTGATTGAGCGAATCGGGATCTTGCTTTTTAGCATCTAGTACTAGTTTTTGGGCGTATTGATCTAATCCATATGTTGTCCAAGTCATAGTTAATAATCTCCTCCTAAAATTACGCGACAACGTCCAAAGCCAATAGATTCCAAACCACCAAAGTAAAGATCTCTTTGCTTTAAATCACCAAATGGATTCCAGCCTTTTTCTTTTAAGGCAACAGGAAATAATAAAATACTGCTTTCGGGTAGGGCTTCTACATTAAAGAAGCCTCCTTTATCTACCTTTTTTTCATCATCTAGCAATTTAACTCGACTCTGGCGATATAGTGCCATATCATGCAGTTGGGAAATATCATTATCACCAACTACAACTAGATTCGCTTCGTTTAAATCAACCCCTTCAGGAATCCAGATAGATAGATCTTCTTGGTGTTCGATTTGTAAGAAGCCTAAATTAAAAAACAGAATCTTACCACCTCCAGGAATAGTACGACCTTGTAGGTTACGAGAAGAAGTATAGGCTTTGGGTATAGTTCCCTTTACTTGGGTAATCTGTTGATATCGTTTCAGCAGTCTTGGACAGGTGATCCAGACGACCGGCTGGCCTGGACAAAAAACTGGTAACCAAATTAAAGAGGCATATTCAAATTTGACTAGAGCTTCGGTAGTGCCGCCATCGCTTTGGCCTTGGATGGCTTCATGACCATACCAATGATTTTCTTGATTTTGCTTCTCTAAACGCATATCTGCTCTGAATCTTCCGCGTATTGAACTACCAGGAATGATGCCAGTTTGGGTGAATTGATCCCGAAATATGAGATTGAGGTTGCCGCTTTCTTCGCCTGCGCTGGCTCCTACATGGAGAGGGGCTTTGGTTTCGATGATACCGTATGCTTTGTGATACATAATTTGATTGCTATGTTAGGTGTTTATAGAGGTAGAGCTAGACCGCAGCCCCAGCGTGAGAGTGGGTAACCTTCTTTAGGAAACCAATCCTGGTCCCAATAGAACCAAGCTTTTTCAATTGCACTTTTGAGCAGATAAACTGTACCTGCTGGTACAGCGTAACGACCCCGCGATAGCCGTTTGGTCGATCCTTGTCCACCTAGGCGGTAACGAAAGGTGACTGGGCGATCTGTTAATAGAGCATCTAATAGTTCATCTTTTTCCCAGCTTTCTGGTAGCCTGCATGACAAGCGATTAGAACCCCATACAGCAGGAGTGATCAAGGCAAATTGTCTCCCTACGGGTTTGTTTAAAAGCTCTATAACATAATCGCTCAGCTCAATGGACTGGATATCGACCATATGTCCTTCACCGCCAAAGCGATACCAACCATCTGGCAGTTTCTGATTACTTAGGTAGACCAAACAGGCATCAGGATCTAACTGGACTGCATTTTCTAGAAAGAGGCTACCTTTTTTTTGCTCGTTTTGGACTACTTTGCGCTCATTGTCCTCTAACCTTGGATGCAGATGTGGTAAATATTTCCAGGGTGCTTGATAAACCTGTTGTGGATTGTGCCATTGTTCTATGGCCAGCCAACTTTCTTTATCAAATTTACCGCTAATCTCCTCGTGGTTAGGATCTAGCCAGGCTTGCTTGTCGTCGCTATTCCAAGCTAAATGATATTTAATTTGGCCATCATCAGGATTTTCCTTATTAATCTGGGCTAGCGGTTTATTTGCCAACAAATTAAAAGGAGTAGGCACAAAGAAATTGGTAGGGTTGTTACTCTTGGCCCAAAAGGGGCCAGCAATCCTCAAATTGCTAATATCCAGGTCTTTAACAGAGGCAAAAAGGCCAGAAACTGTAGCACTACTTGGTGGGAAACGATTACCAGAGCGGCCTACCAGATTTTCGGGAGAGAGAAAACTACCACTACTGCCATAAAGCAACCCCAAAGGGCTAATCACAATTAGTTGATTAAACATGTAGATGAAACCCCACTTTGGCTAAATCACAGATCCATTGGTTGAGTTTTTGCGGATCTTCATCCCCTACAATCAGTTTTGGATTTTTCTGAGCCTTTTTGAAATAAATCTCAAATAGACTCAAGGCTACATCAGAGCTATCTTTAGTAAAAGCATGCCTAGATTCTAGAGTGGCTACATCGTTATAAAAATGTGTCCAGTTATTTCCCCCTAGGCGATCTTGGTAGCTAGTTAGTATTGGCTTAAGATGTTCCCAGGGGCAGACCCATTCTAGATAATTGCCACTATTAAAGAGAATGCGGATAGCTAGGCGGTCTCTGCCTTGGTCTTTGGCAGATCTTTCAGTTTGTCTGCAATGCTGGAGTACATCTCTTTGTGGAACTCCCGGAGCTGCCCAGACAAAACCAACACTGACTTTAATATCTTGCTGATGTTTAGGCCAGATTTCTTTGTGAAATTTGTAAAACCATTGGAGGCATTCTTGAGGATTTAGTTGAGTTTTTTTAGCATAAAGTACCCCTAGAAAATCATCCCCGCCAGCATAGATAATTTTACCCTTGGCTTCTTCACTGGTTGAATCTTCAGCAGAGGGCAAGTATTTTTGTAAATCTTTTCCCCATTCCATCATGGCTTTGCTGAAACTGTTGAGAGCTTGGGATGGATCTCCTTTTTGATTTTTTAAAAATTCGCCAATGCGATCCCCATCTCCTTGGAACCAACCAGTATAGAAATTGTCTTCACTATGGCGATTGAGATCGCTAAAGTTTTGAGGCAGCTCTAAATTGAGTATTCGGGGAATTAGCCGCTTGATAAGTTCTGGAATACTCAGACGTTCTCTAGGATCTAAAATTGCTGAGCTGACTTTTTGGCTGAGATTTATGTAAAACTCTTTGATCTTTTGGGACTGCTCAGAGATACTGGATTTGGTGGGATGAGCAAGGTCACTCATACCATACCAAGCGATTGAATCAGCGCCTGAGAGGGTTGAACTTTCTCCATGCCAATTGATCCCAGTCCAGTCGCGCCTTCTCTTTTTTTCACTTAGCTTATGGCGTACTTTATCGATTGATTCTGTAGATTGAGCCCAAAAGAACTCCCAGGCATGGTTAGACCAAGCTTCCCATTCTCTATGCCAATGGTAGGGATAATTGGGTAAATTTTGCTCAATCCATTCTCGGCAATCGCGACAGATTTTTTTCCAAGCCTTGAGTAAAGACTCTTTAGCTGATTTTTCTGTAAAATCACCCTTGATAATGATCTGGTTTGGTGTTCCACGAGTGACATCGATTAGAGCTGGGGAAATCACCTCGAGCTCTTGCTTTTCGGCAGATTGACAGATTTCTTTAGCCAAATAAGAGAGCAAAAAAGAACTGCCATAGAGATCTCGCAATTTACGAGATTTTTCAATGAAACCCTGAACTGGCGCAAAGGTGATGGCTGTGTAGATTGTTGGACTCATTTGCATAGTTAAAGTCGTATTGACCTTGTTTCTAGAATTATGTATGCTTTTACTAAAAAATAGAGTGAATATTCATGTATTTTTATTGCAGTTCGTTTGTATGAACTAGCAAATATTTGATACATTTTGCTGAAAGTCATGATATGCAAAGCGTCCAGTCCTTTCAACCTCTTGTTGTATTCTGTGAAGTAATTGTAGTTCTGGTGAGATTTGATAGTTGGTTTGGGCAAGTTCAAAGGGGTGATAGTCAAATCTCCCGCTATGATTTACCTGCTGCATCACTAAGGTGAGCAAGTTTTGTTGATCGAGTTTTCTTTCTCGTCTTTTTGCTCTTTCTAGTTGTTCAAGTTGGGTAGCAGTTTTATTAACCTGCTCTTGAGCTGGTGGTGGATTGAAAATGACTATGTTGGGTGGAACTTCTGGAACTTCTGGAACTTCTGGAACTTCTGGA
>CAISPN010000026.1 GCA_903887375.1 uncultured cyanobacterium | reverse complement strand
CTAATGCTATTAATGTCATTTCAGAGGATGATGCTATCAATTGGTTTCAACATTGTGGTCTCTTTGCTGAATCAATTCGATAATCTATAATTGTGGCTTAACTGGTCTCAATTTGCTGTAAGTATCCCCGCATTCTCCCCCTCAAAATCAAGAAGCATGGTCTGCCAATGATAATCCAAGTATCCCTCTTCCATAATCAACCTCATCATCTGAATCCTTAAGTTTTAACTTCACTAGCAATATTTTTTTTAGATAGATTGCGTCTACCCCAAGGCTTGATAATTGAGATACAAATAACCAATAGTAAACAAAGTACCTGAATTGAACCTCCTGCAATAACTCCTTGAGTATCAAACATAAATAGAGGATTATTTAAAGCTTTAACTCTTTCAGTATCTGAAATTGCTGTCATTGAATTTGTCCAAGGACCTAACCAAAATGTACCAAAAATAATTAAAATAGTTGTTATGCTCCACTTACAAATAATCCAATAGAACTTGGTAAATCCCCAAACAGTTAACCAACAAAGTAATGTTCCTGTTAAAGCAGAAGCTATTGCCATAGGAATAACAACAAAATCATCTAATAACTTCACCATTGCATTTATAGTGTATAGTTCATTACCATTAATAGTTTGTAAATTGGCTATTGTCATTACCAACATTGCTACTGCTACTCCAAGCCAGAGACTTCCTGAAATAACGTGCAATGAAACTAACCAATTTTTTTGTTTAGAATTTAGCTTTGCCATATTCTTATGTTCAAGAGTATAGTAATTAAAAATTTAATTTTTTCATAACTTGAATTTAGACTAATAGACAGCGCAAAGTCAATCTATCTGTAAATAATTCGTTGCTGCTTAGCTCTCGTGAAGTATCCCTCTTCTGTGCTATTCTAACTGGGCAGTAGATTATTTAGTTGATATTGAGTGGGAATGGATTGAGAAAACCTTTGCTAGCAAATAATCACCTGATGCCACATTTTGCTGTGTTTCAATCAGGTGATCTTCTGCTTCTTCGGTATCTCTTACCGCTACATAGACGAGATCTTCAATGCTCAAATTTGCACCATTTGCTAAACCCAGAGCCTTGCATAAATTCCAGAGTTCTATTGTGTCAGAATCTAGGTCATTTATTTGCTTGGATAAATTATCCGTAGCTGTTGCAATCGCCAAAGGCATTCCGTGTAAATTTCCCGTAGGAAATAATCCCATTTCAAGCTGTTCGGCTAGTAGATCACTGGTATTTGACAGTACGGTAAGAAGTGTATTAATATACTTGGCGTAATTATGTTTATTGCCTAGAGCATCGGCCCAATTTGCAGTTTGCACTTTTATGCTATCGAGACTGAGAACTCCATTTTCGGCGTTCATTAGAGCCAATTGTTTTTCAATAGCAGCTTTTGCTAGGGATCTAGTTCCAATAGATTGACCGCGTTTTCCTGCTCCCAATTCAGAATCTACTTCAATCAGTGCAATTGAGGAAAACTGAGCCACTTTTTTATAGCGAAGCAAAATCTTTTTTCACTAACTTCGATTGAAATAAAGACTGATATCTGTCGATACTTTTTCTATTTTTTTGTACTATTTTAAATATTAACTTTTTCAAAAAAGTTACGTAAATAATGAGTTGTATCTAGGTCCTATGACCTTTATCCAGAAGAGTTCTAGGACCGGTCATAGGACAAGGTCCTATTGTTTTTTTTAGGAAGATATTTTAAAATAAAAGGCAATATATGTGTTCTTACTAGCGAATAATTATTATGTGTGGAAATTTTGGATTTTTAGGGAAGAGAAAAGAAAGCGACAATAATGATCTTTTACCCAAGAGAGTTATAGACATATACCAAAAGATGGGTGAAGAAACAGAAGTCCGGGGTGAACAAGCAGGAGGGGGACTCACTTTATCGGCTACAGAAAAAGGAAATTTGATATTTGTAAGTCAAAAGATAGTCAATCGTAAGAGAAAGAATTTGACTAAATCTTTAGAAATGAGCTTTAAAGTAGCCAGAAAGCAAGCAATAAAAGAGGGACAAAAACCATTAAATACAAATATTATGGGTGTTTGGCATTACCGCTATGCAACTAGTTCACCTCCTTCACTTCTAGAAACACATTATCATCAATGGCTTCCAGCAAGATTAAAACAAGTCTGGCAAGTTGAAAATGGACAATGGGTAAAAAGAAGTAAAATTATCAATCACTGCATTACTCACAATGGTGATTTTGATGGTTGGATTTTTAAAGATCAATTGATTGATAATGCTCAATTAGGACTTTGGTTAGAAGCAGTTTTACACACATCTAATAATACCCTGGGGGATTCTCCTAAAATTGCTGGAATAATTGACCTACTTTTGACACAAGGAATGTGGGAGGAATCAGCCAGATTAGCTTATCAATTAATTCTTGTTTCATCTATTGAGGATAATTTTGATCAAAAAGAACCATCTAAAATCACACTAAAACTTAATAATACTGCTCCTTCAGAAAAAATATTACAACAGTGGGCAGAGATCTTCTCGCGCAAATTTCATAAATATACTAACAGTCTATCTACAGGTAATACAGAATTTTCAAAGCATTTAAAAATTGCTTTAGCTGATGATATTTTTTTCATCTTTCGTCAAAATATTTACTTCATTGAATACAACAATGCTCAATTATATTCCTTTATAGAACTCACTATTCAATCTTTTTTTGAAAATGATTTGTATCAAGCAACGAAACTATTCATGTCAAAAGCATTTGGTAGTTTTGGTTTAGTTGTAGTTACTACTTTAGAGGAAGATAAAATTGCACTTTGTTCATTGATCCAACCTATGAGTATTGGTTTCAATCCAGATCAAGACTATGTAATCTACGCTTCAGAGGCAACTGCAGTTGATAAAGTTTTATTTGATCAGCCTAATAGTAAAAGACTAGCTTTAAACTCAAAAGACGGAGAAATTGCTTTATTGAGTATTAACGATCTTAGAATTTTTTCAATGGTGACAAAACTTGAATTAAATTCTGAAGAAATACAAGCAAGATTAATATCATCAGAAGATCATCCCTATATAAAATTTAATACAACAAATTCTAAAGATCCGGTTTATAATGATCTTCAAGAAATTCCTCAAATTCTTAGAAAAATAAATGCTTCATGGTCAAATCACCAAACTTCCAATAGAGTAACTGCATCATATTTACTAGAGAAATTAGTATCCAAGATAACATCACAAAACACTGATACTCAATCAGGAAAAACAAATAGTCTTGATTTTCTTATTACAGGAATTGAAAATAGCTTGTGGATAGGTGAAAGATTTGCTGAAGATTTAGAATGTATTTTTCCTGAGTTAAAAATTTCCTGTATTTCTTCCAATGAACTCTTAGAAAAATTACAAAATGATTACAATAGTCTCAAACTAGATAAGCAATCTATTGTCTTACTAATTACACAATCTGGTCAAACTTATCCAACAATAGAAACACTTAATCGATTTTTATATTTAGTTGAACAAAAAACTATTAATGATGTATTTGTTTTGACTGGAGAGCCAGCTAATTTTATAGGTTCAGCTCTATTAGAAACTCAAATTTTTATAAATGAGTGCGGAAGAAGAACAGCAGAGCCTTGCACTATTACTTCTGCTTCAATGCATCAGACGTTAACTGAGCTTTTATTATATTTAGCAAAAGGGATGAGATTAACTTTTCCTTCATCTAGTCCTTTGGGAATGACTATACAGTCGCAAGATATTTTACTACTAGAGAAAATTAAATATGACTTTTTTAATCAAAATGTTTGCACAATTATTGGTTACAATACTTCTGGTATAAAAATCCAATCAATTTTCAATCAAAATCTAATTAAAAATGGTAAAAAATGGTCTCTCAATATTACTGAAAATCCTACGGCTTGGATTATTCATTCTCTATATATTTTAATATCAATCGGTTGGAGTATTCCCTTTGGTTATTCAATACCATTAGCTAGAACTATATCGATTGGACTTTTAACAATTTTTTCAATTTCTACTCAAAGTTTTCTGATGAATTTCTTTAATCCTTTGATAACAATAATAGATATTATTATTTATATCTTTGGATTTTGGTTTTGGATAATGGGCTTGCGCTATTTTCAAGGTAGAGAAATTTTAGCCAGAACAGGAACAAGGACCTTAATCATTGGAGATATTTCTTGGATTAATTGTTTATTAGAATCTTATGTGAGCAAATTGTTTTCTTTAAGTTATGGAATTGCTAGCTTAGATATACATGCAGCAAATCCACAAGATAATCTCCTGCATCATTTTGGACATCGAGTCAAAAGAGGAGTTCTTGTGTTTTTGGGTCTTCCAGATGGCAGAGTCTCCGAACTTGCCAACAAAGAATCCTCTGCTTTAATGACTGCCAAACAAACTTATGCAATTAAACATCTTGGAATAGGGGCTAATATTATTTTACTTGGGCATAATCCTAAAATAGCTAAGATAAAATTTTTTAAAAATCTCATTGTGCCATCTAAATCTAACTATCTTATTAAAAATAAATCTCTAGAAATTACTGATCAAAAGACTTTTGCAAAATTGGTAGAATCACGATTTAGCTCTTTTGAGCGACTCCTAGCAAGTTATATCTTTTTCTGGGCATTTGCTAAAGAAGTCTCATCTTTTCCCTTTTTAAGATATCAACATTGGAAGTCACAAAGTCGTACCAAAATCATGACAACATCATCTCCAGTTTCTGCAATTGATTACATATGGGGTTCAAGAGAGCCTGAATGCCAAATAATTAAAAATAATGGCAAGATACTCATTAAGATTGCTGAAACAGGAAAAGACCAATAATAGGGCTGCTCTCCTTCTAGAATTGATTCTAGGCGAGTAACTAAATGACTATTGGAGGTATTGGGATGAAATGCCACAGAAAAACTCTCTCTACATTCTTTTGTATAGCTAGTTTGAGCGATAGTTTGGGCTACTTTTAGAAGTGCTTGAGCTAAGTTGAAAGGGTCACTATTTTGGCAGGCTAATTTATCTGCTCTAATTTCTCTTAGTAGTAATAAATTTTGCCAGAGAGATTCACTTCTAGGTAACCACCAGCTAAGCGATTTAATTACCTCAAGTAAAAAAAACCAAAAAGTATCATGATAGATTCTGTGAGATTGTTCATGAGCAAGTACAGCTTTGAGCTCATCTTCGCTCAAAATTTCCAACAAGCCTCTAGAAACTACTAGTTCACTAGACCAAAAGCCCACTTGAGCGCTGTAGGGAAAATCAATATCAACTATTCTGCTCTCAAAACCAAATATTACAGTTGAGGGAAACTCCCTAATTTTAACTAAAGCTTTTCTAACTTGCCAATAGGATCGTCCAGTGGCAAACAAACAGAGAGAAACAAGAAGTAATGCCATACAATAGGCAAATATACTAGAAGAAACTCCAAACATCTGCCCGCCACTCCCCATCAAGATAACCGAAAGGAAAGTAAAAAAGATTAGTAAAGGCGGAATCAAAAAAAGCGAAAGCACATCATGCCCGTTGCGGGGATTGAGCAAAAGCCTTATTCCCCAAGCCACCAGAGAAAATATAGCGATCAACAACAGATGCACTATTGCTTCTTCTCCTTTTTGAGAGCCTGTAACCTTGAGGCAATAGATTCAAGCTGCTCACATGAAGCAGTATCTAGACTATCGGCAAAAGAGGCTACTAGATCTGGATTGCTCATTTGCAAGAAAAGATGCAATTGATCATAGGAGCGAATAGCCTGAGCCTCAGCTTTTGTAAGTCGAGCCTGCCAATAGATAACCTTGCCTTTTTTGCAAAATAGCAACCAACCCTTTTGAGTGAGTCTTTGGAGAACAGTTGTGACAGAGCTATAGGAGAGCTCACGATCAAGATCGGCTAAAATTCGCTCATGGACATCCCTAGCTGAAGTTAGTCCCAGCTCCCATACCAGATCTAAGATCTCGGACTCTAGTGGACCTAGTGAGAGCTGTTTAGGACGGTAATCAGGTAGCGGAGCCATACTAAAAAATATTTTTATTACTACTCAGCGGTTGCTAGCTCAGTGCTACCACGGCTGCGACGACGAGTCATAGTATTAAAGAGCATAACACCGATCGCCTTAATTAAGTTACCCTCGAGCTCTTTAAAGAGGTTCATATTCATGCCAAAAGCAGCATTAGCCTCATCGACAATACGATCTGCCGTAGCTTGATCTACTGGGAGATCGTTCATCGCTTGGCGATAAGTAGTCTTGAAAGCTTTTTCATCGGGAATATTTTCAAACTCATAGAATGATGTCCCACCTTCGGTCAAGTTCATGGCCTGGCGAGCAATTTTTTTGAGAATTTGTCCACCTGAGAGATCGCCCAAATAACGGGTATAGGAATGAGCAACCAATAGTTCTGGCTGTGAGTGAGCGATCTCTTTGATTCGGTTGACATAATTGACACAAGAGGCCGAAGGAGCTATTTCATTGCGCCAGTTGGACCCATAATAAAACTGTAAATCGCGCTCTAAACTTTCTTTACGATTTAATTCGGGGAAATAAATCTTGGATAAGAGCGGATGATCTTTGAGCTTTTCGGTCTCTTCTTCCATTGCACTATAGACAAAATAGAGATTGGAAACCAACTTGCGATAAGAGTTCTTTTCGACAACCCCTTTCAAGAAACATTTAACAAAGCCTACATTCTCGGCCATAGAATGTGATTTTTTTGTACCTTCACGGAGTTGGCTGGCTAGATTGACGCTTGTGATATTATCCATTTTTTTTAAGTAAGGTTATCAAGAGAGAGCAAAGATTAAAAATGTGCTTAGTTTTTTAGGTTAAACTCTTTTGCCTTAAGTTTCCATTAAGAATTTTTAACTATCTCTTGCATTAGCTGACAAATAGGAAGAACGTTACATTTTGTTATAATCATAAAATTAATCTTTCTGGCTGTCGATGAGCTTACAAGAGTCTAAGACTTGGTATTGGCGAGGTTTTCCCATACTTTACCAGAGCGCTGGTGAGATAGGACCCCCTATTGTTTTCGTACATGGATTTGGGGCCTGTTGGCAACATTGGGAAAAAAACATCTCCTTTTTAGGTAAAAGCTGCCGCTGTTATGCCCTAGATCTAATCGGCTTTGGTGGCTCTGCCAAACCAGAACCTAAGGTAGAAATAGAATATAACTTTGAAACCTGGGCAGGTCAAATTTTAGATTTTATCAAGCAAATCGTAGGCGAGCCGGTGTTTCTAGTGGGCAATTCTATTGGGGCAATTGTTGTACTACAAGTGGCCGTACAAGAACCAGAACTTTGCAAAGCTGTGGCAATTTTGAACTGTTCATTGCGGCTATTGCATGAACGTAAAAGAGCATCGCTTCCCTGGTATCGCCAAATTGGAGCTTCTTTCCTCCAAAAGATACTGAGCAATAAAACAATTGGGCATCTTTTTTTTGCTCAACTAGCAAAACCTCAAGTGATTCGCAATATTCTCAAACAGGCTTATCACCGAGAAGAATCTATCACTGATGAATTGGTAGAACTGCTCTATAGTCCTTCCCAAGATAGTGGCGCTGCTGATGTATTTCTAGCCTTTACCGGCTATAGTCAAGGTCCTTTGGCAGAAGATCTCATCCCCTTGTTAAAGCGTCCATTAATAATACTCTGGGGGGATAAGGATCCTTGGGAGCCAATCGAATTGGGTCGCTCCTTGGCTAACTATCCTATAGTAGAAAAATTCATTCCTCTAGAAAATGTCGGACATTGTCCGCAAGATGAAGCGCCAGAACTGGTCAACCCACTTCTTCTTGAGTGGGTCAT
>CAISPN010000025.1 GCA_903887375.1 uncultured cyanobacterium | reverse complement strand
TGATACAGGTAATAAACCTTTTAATCCAACCTCTACTTCAGGTTCTTCAACCCTAACTGGAAACAATTTAGCAGGACCAGTCTTAGAAATAGATGGACCTTCCCATGCTGTAGTTCAAAATATCGCAATCAATAGCACTGGTAGTACATTTTCACAAGGGATCTTGGTCAAAGGAGCAGACCAGCCAAGTGGACGCATTCTGATGGATCAGGTGATCACTAACGGTTATGCCAATTCAGGGGCTGGTTTAAATGTGCAAGGACTTGATTACACAGTAATTGATGGTATTAATGATCAATTTCAAGGCGCCCAAGGCGTCAATGTCATAGGTGGGGCCAGAGCTCAAGCTGGACTTTCTACTACCGCCAGAGTTAGCCTAGTAGGAGGATCAACAGGTCCATCTTTTAATGTAGATAAAGGTGGTAATCTTTTGGTCGAGGACAACTGGTATGAAAACGGAGTCACTAGATATCCAGTTCTCAATCTGACTGGTTCAGGTTATCTCACTCTTGATAATGTAAAAATAGCCTTTACCGGAAGTGCTGCTGCTAGTACGCCAAATATGAATGTCAACAACTTTACTGGAAGGCTTACTATCAATGGTGGTCCATTTTCTGGAGTTTCATTAAATATTACTGGTAGTAATCCAGCGACAAATGTACTAGTAAATAATTCGCTTTTTAATGCCCAAAATGGTTATTCTGCTTCAATATCCAACTCTGCCAGCAAAGGGCAGATTTCCTTACAGGGAAACTGGTTAAACGGGCAAAAATACTCCAACTTGGGATCTACCAACTCCACCTGGCTCAATTCAATGTTCTCTCAAATTCTCCACGGTACTAATAATCCTCTAGTTGATCGTTCAACAGCAGTTCCCACTGGCGCAACAGATCTAGTGCTCCAAGGAATAGGCATGGAAAATATTACCAATGGTGTTTCTATAACCAACTGAATTTGCTTCTAAATTCCTAACTTTATTTACACTCTGCTTATATTGCAGAGTTTTTTTATTAGAAAGAAATTATTAATAATATTTGTTGTATTTTCAAACAGAACAAACAATTAATAATTGATTTTTCAGAGATTAAGTTAGACTAGAGAGAATAAAATATATCAAAAATTATGCAAAATTCTCTATCTAATCTTGCAGTTAACTTAACCTCATTTAGTAACATTGATGAGTTTATGGGTCCATTTTCCAGCTGGGCAAATCTCAAGACTCTATATGGTGCTAAAGGCGATGGAATCAATGATGATACCCAGGCGATCCAAAATGCGCTCAATGATCTAGGGAAAACTGGCAAAGCTAGTGTTCTTTATCTTCCTGCTGGCACATACAAAATAACGCAAACTCTCAACCTTACTCAAGCGCGTAACGTCTCCATTGTTGGTGCTTCCCCAGATTTGGTGAGTAATGGGACTGCGTAATAACTATTCATCTGGCTCACCTTGGTTTTATTATGGTGATGGTCCCACCAGTGCGCACCTTATCTGCGATATTCAGAGTAATACAATTCAAAATTCACCTAGTAATACTAAACCTGCTGTTTATTTTGGTGCGAATGTAGCTAATAACATCACATCAATTGGCAATACCTTTACTGTAGCAAGTCCTATCAAAATTAAAGCTGGAACTAATAGCTACCTTAACTTCAATAACACCATAGTCAGTGGCTCTAGAATCAACATTGCCCAACCAACTTTAGCAGCAACACCACAACAGTCAACTGCTCCAGTGATTGAAGTTACTAGTTTTACTGGATCGGCTATACAAAATGCAATCAACCAAGCTGTTCAACAATATTCAGGGCAAAGACCAATTGTACATTTGCTCCCAGGCGTTTATACCGTTTCTTCAACTATAGTGATTCCTGCAAGTAGTGATGTCCGTTTGCGCTGACCAGCCAAATGGTCGTATTTTGCTAGATCAGGTGAGCACTAACGGTTATTCTAATGTAGGAGCTGATTTAAATGTTCAGGGCCTTGATTACACAGTCATTGATGGTATAAACGATTTATTCCAATCAAACCAAGGTATCAACGTTATAGGCGGGGTCAGAGCCCAAGCTGGACTTTCCACTACTGCTAAAGTGAGACTAGTAGGGGGGGCTCAAGCGGACCATCTTTCAATGTGGATAAAGGTGGCAATCTTTTGGTAGAAGATAATTGGTATGAAAACGGTATAACGAGATATCCAGTTCTCAATCTGACCGGTTCAGGCTATCTCACTCTTGATAATGTGAAAGTGGCATTTACTGGAGTTGCCGCTAGCAGTGCTGTAAATATGACAGTCAATAGCTTTACTGGGAATCTTACTATCAATGGTGGCCCATTTTCTGGAGTATCTTTAAATATTACTGGTAGTAACTCAGCAACTAACGTGCTAGTAAATAATTCACTATTTAATACTCAAAATGGTTATCCTGCTTCAATAGCTAACTCTGCCACCAAAGGGCAAATTTCCTTACAGGGAAACTGGTTGAACGGTGTGAAATATCCTAATTCGGGATCTACTAACTCCACCTGGCTCAATTCAATGTTCTCTCAAATTCTTCAAGGTACGAATAATCCTTTAGTTGACCGTTCAACACCAGTACCTATCGGAGCAACAGATCTAGTTCTTCAGGGTATAGGTATAGAAAAAGTTACTAATAGTTTCTTTATAACCAATTGAATCTGCTCCTAAATTCCTAACTTTATTTGCACTCTGCCTATTAAGAATTTAGAGAACCAAAATTTTTAATTTTAATTTTCTAAATATTTCTCCTAGTAACAAACTACATCCTATAACAAATAGAATAAGAGCAGTCTTTTTTATAAAATCAGAATAAATATTTTGTATTAGTACTAGAGGAATATTTTGAGCTATATATTTAAATAATTCATTACTAACATATATGATAAATGTATTTTTTCCAATGTATCCAATAAAATTTTGCATGAAACTTGGTATGTTTTCAAGTATTCTTTCAGAAGAAATATTTGATTTTGGTCCTACCGATAAAAGTAATGCTAATGAGCCAAATGTATTTATTGGTGACAAATACACAAAATAATGTGAATTGTTATATAAGCTATGTTCTAATGGTGACATTGATAATATTAATAATGCTAATGGAAATAGCCGTAATTTTATACAAATATAATTTCGTGCAAGAGCAATGCCCAAGAAAGTATAAGGAAGCCAATATATAAATAATCTATTTTGAAGAGATTGTATTATTGGATTTTCTGATAGCAAATAAAATGTCAATAAATTCAAAAATACACCAATTATAATAAAGAGGTATATTACATATTTTCTATTTAATTTATGGAAAAATGGAAATAATAAGATCAATTGAAAAAGTATAATAAAGAAATATTGTCCAGCCCATCCATATCCACCAAACCACCCATTTAGAATGGTTAATGCTCCTTTGCTTCTCCACTCACTGGGCTGTTGATGAAATAATAGAAGATAAAATATTGTCCAAAATAAATAAGGAATTAAAATAAGTTTAAAACGATTTATTGTATATTTCCATATATTTTTATTATTAAAACTTAGCAACTTAGACTCGAAATAAAATGCAAAAATTGTAATAAATACCGGCACACAAAATCTAAAAAACTCATAATATATCCCATAACAATGAATATAAACAACTCCAAAAATACATATAGATTTAAGAGCATCAGCTTGAATATTACGTGATAAAAATTGAATACTAGAATTTTTTGAGCTCATTATATTAAATTAATCTCAATAAATATTCCACAAGTTATTAACTTGTGGATTTATAATTATTTGTTGTAAACATAAAGCTTGGCATCTACCAAAAATCGATACCAGAAACCCTGTAAAAAGTGAAAAATCAAACCTTCAACTCCATCAAGAAAACCCAAGCCAATTAGATAGCGCACTAAAAAATAGAGAAAAGCTC
>CAISPN010000024.1 GCA_903887375.1 uncultured cyanobacterium | reverse complement strand
ATTGTGCCGAATTGCCCTAGAATATCTCTGAGATTTTGTACTTGGGGATAATTGACAAGCACCACTTTTTCTAGATCATTGTGCAGTAGTTTGCCGATTTGCTCAAAATCCTTAGCCATTACAGCATCAAGTAGAGGAAAATTCTCTTGTTTATTTTGACCGTAAGTATCAGAAAAATTTTTACGATAGGTCTGATAGGCCCAAGCAGTAGATATACCCAGACTTTCATATTTGGCCAAAACCAGCCATAGCTGCTCTAAAGGGGGTAGGCCTTGGAGCTTTTCACCTCTACCAGTAGCTAAAGCTGTGCCACCGACTAGAGAAAAAGAAACATCAGACCCTAGTTTAGCGGCCAACAATGTTAACTGCTCTAAGTTGAGATTCAATTTCCATAACAGATTAAGCCCAACTAAAGTAGCAGCAGCATTGCCAGAGCCTCCAGCGACTCCGGCAGCTATGGGGATACGTTTATCAAGAGTGATATCCACCCCGCCAAAATTATGATAGGCATCTCTATACTTATCTTTGAGGAGATTGACTGCCTTAAAGATAAGATTACTTTGATCAGTTGGAACTGCAGGGTTGTCGCAAAAAAGACGAATATTTTCAGTGCCATTGAGATGAAATCTTAAAATATCACTCAATTCAATTGACTGCATCAACATAACTAGTTCGTGGTAACCATCAAGGCGATCTCCCACGATTTTTAAATAGAGATTGATTTTAGCTGGCGCTAAAAGACTGACAGAGTTCATATCTTCCCAACCAGATTACTTAAATTTATCCACTGCTCTAAAGTGAGCTCTTCGGCTCTTGAGAGCGGACTTACCTCTAATTCTTTCAGAATCAGGTCAATTTGTGACAGATCTAGATAAGCTTTTAGATTATTGCGTAACATTTTGCGGCGACTGGCAAAGCCTAATTTAAGCAAAGTATCGAGCAATTGAGGACTGTTCGCAGTCACATTTGGTAATCTTGGGGTTAACTTGATAACTGCAGAATCGACCTTAGGAGGCGGGTAAAATGCCTCACTGGGAACATGGCAAATTAATTCACAATTGGCTAAATATTGAACTTTCAATGAAAGTGCGGCGTAGGCCTTAGAGCCAGGAGAGGCAACTATTCGCTCTGCTACTTCTTTTTGGATTAGCAATACTATTGATTGATAAGGATTTGGGTTGGGCTTTCCTATTTTCCCTAACAAAAGCTCCAAAATAGGACCAGTAATATTGTAGGGAATATTGGCAATCACTTTATTAGGCGCTGCGCTTAGACTACTAAGAAAATCCAGACTCAAAATATCTCCCTCAATTAGAAGAAAATTATCAAATTTTTTGCCCAATTCATTTCTTAAAATAATACATAAATCACGATCTATTTCCACAGCTACCAAGTTCTCGACCAATGGCAGAAGTTTTTTGGTAAGGACTCCTTTACCTGGACCAATTTCTAAGATGTGATCGCTTTTTTGAAGATCGCCAGCTTGTACTATGCTATTCAAGGTAGACTGACAACGTAGCCAATGCTGCCCAAAACGTTTGCGAGGAGAATTCATTTGTTAGTCAACCAATGTTCTAGAAGATAAAAGTCTTTGAATAGTAATTAGTAACTCTTTCATTTTCAAAGGCTTGCCAAGATATTCACTTGCTCCTGCCAAGGTGGCTCTTTCTCTATCTCCAGGCATGACCAGAGCTGTTAGAGCAATGATGGGGGTACGATCAAATTTAGCATCTTGCTTGAGAATTTCAATGGCGCTCAACCCATCGATAATGGGCATTTGAATATCCATCAAAATCAAGTCTGGATTAAGTTTTCTAGCCAGATCGATAGCTTCTTGACCATTACTTGCCAGCTCTAGACGATAACCCTTTGCTCTTAAATAACTCGAAATAGTCACTACGTTGGCTTGGTTATCTTCAGCTAGGAGCAAAAGCTCTGAGGCTCTATAGATCTTTTTATATTTATCATCTTTACCCGATTGTACAAAATATTGGGAATCAGCAAATATTACTGATGTGGGCAATTCAATACTAAAGCAACT
>CAISPN010000023.1 GCA_903887375.1 uncultured cyanobacterium | reverse complement strand
TAACATTTTCTTAAGATTGCAATGAACAAAGGTATTGGGGTTGATAAGCTGAGTTTTTGTAAGACCCTTAACAAAGATA
The DNA here is from genome assembly GCA_903887375.1 of uncultured cyanobacterium. Lineage (GTDB taxonomy): Bacteria > Cyanobacteriota > Cyanobacteriia > Cyanobacteriales > Microcystaceae > CAISPN01. Next base: position 8,128 of record CAISPN010000023.1, on the reverse strand, counting down.
AAGTTATGAGAAGTATCTTTAATCGTTGCTGGTACACGTGAAACCCATTTTAAGTTAACTAATGATTCTATATTATCAACGCTATAAAGCGCAGCATCTGCTACTTTCAAATATAATGGTACATCTCTATCCCCACTACACATTAAATTTACAATAAATTGTTTGAGATCTGGTCGATGATCTCGAGAGTAACCATGTGTGATGATAATTGGCTCTTCTAATACCTTTCCTTCGGGGTCAAGCGATATTTCTCGCTAATGAGATTTCAAGAAAAAAAAGGGGTATATTCCCCTTCTTTTTGTTTTCTATCTAGAAAGACTACTATTTGACAGAAACTTTACCACCAGCGGCTTCAAGTTTCTTCTTGATATCTTCAGCGTCTTCTTTCTTGATGCCTTCTTTGACGGGCTTAGGAGTAGACTCTACGAGATCTTTAGCTTCTTTAAGTCCCAATCCGGTGATAGTACGTACCTCTTTGAGAATGGCAATCTTCTTATCTGCTGGAACTTCTTCGAGAATTACATCAAATTCAGTTTTCTCTTCTACAGGTTCAGCAGCAGCGGCAGGACCTGCAGCAGCTACTACAACTCCACCAACGGGAGCAGCAGCACTCACACCAAAAGCCTCTTCGATTTGTTTAACCAATTCAGAAGCTTCAAGTAAGGTGAGAGTTTTTAACTTTTCTAAGATTTCATCGGTTGCAGTTGACATTTTTTTCTCCTTAATATTAAGTTGATCAATCGAAATGGTAATGAACGCTTAAGCGGCGGACTGGTTATCTTTTTCAACGTAGGCGTTGAGACCGCGAGCAATTGAAGAAGGTACTTGGTTGATACCAATGGCAACCTTGCCAGCGACAGCATTGATAGAGCCAGCAATTTGAGCCATGAGCTGTTCCTTAGAAGGCAGATTAGCTATAGCTTCTATCTGATCTTTGGTCAGAGGGCGGCCATCCATCACTCCACCACGGAGTTCTGTTTTTTTGCTATCTTTTTGGAATGCTTTATAGGCTTTGATTGCTCCACCTATATCTTCTTTGACTACCAAAAGAGCTGAACTGCCCTTTAAGAACTCTTCTACAGGTTGCCAATCTTGGTTACCATCAATCGCTATACGAAAGAAGGTATTTTTGGCAACTTTACAATAGCTACCGGTTGGTATCAAACGACGACGCAAATCGGTAATTTCAGCCACAGATAAGCCTTGATAGTCGATGACAAAAGCTAATTGAGAGCCATTGAGCAGCTCTTTAATTTCTGCTACGACTTCGGCTTTACTTTCTTTGGTTCTTCCCATATTCACCTCCTTTTTTTGAACCTGACACAGTAAAAGACCCGGTTGATGACGGAGTTGAATAGCGTTGGGCTAACAATCACTTCAACCTCGGCAGGGAATTAAGCTGTTAAGCACCTGCTGTCTTTGGTTTTTCCCGCAAAATGCGGAAACTTGTTTTATGCTTCTGATTTCAAGTCACGCAGTGCGTTGATGTCAACTTGAATAGAAGGGCCCATGGAAGATGAGACATAAATGCTACGCCAATAGCGTCCCTTTGCTCCCGATGGTCGATTACGCTCAACCGTTTCTTGTAGTGCTTTGAGGTTGACTAATAAATCTTCTGCGCTAAAAGAGGTCTTGCCAAAAAGAACATGCACTATACCTGTTCTGTCAGCTCTGAATTCCTGTTTTCCACCTTTGAATTCAGCAATTGCTCCAGCTACATCCATGGTAACGGTTCCTCCTTTGGGAGAAGGCATCAGCCCCCTGGGACCCAGGAGACGACCAAGTTTAGCAACCTTGGGCATCATGTCAGTAGTAGCAATCAAGATCTCAAAATCCAACATGCCACCTAGGATTTCTTCAATGAGCTCATCGGAACCTACTATATCCGCGCCGGCTGCATTGGCTTCTTGTACTTTTTCCCCACGAGCTATCACCGCTACTCGAACAACTTTACCAGTTCCTTTGGGGAAATTAACAGTGGTGCGCAATTGCTGGTCTGTATATTTAGGATCGATTCCTAGACGAATGTGGGCTTCGGCTGTCTCGTCAAATTTGGCAGTTGCTGTTTCTTTAAGCAAAGTTAAAGCCTCTAAAGGCTCATATTCTCTATCTTCTACTTTGGACTGAGCTTCTCTCAGGCGTCGGGACAGTTTTTTAGTCATGGTTTCTCCCTGGGTCAATAGCGAAGTTTGACTTCTCCCCAATATTTTTCTAATTACTACTGAATTTTGATACCCATATTGCGGGCAGTTCCGGCCACAATTTTCATTGCTGCTTCAATGTCGTTGGCATTGAGGTCTGGCATTTTGGTCTGAGCGATCTGTCTGAGCTGATCTTGGGTGATTGAACCAGCTATTTTTTTGTTGGGCTCATTGGAACCACGCTCAACTCCTGCTGCCTTGCGAATCAAAACAGAAGCAGGGGGTGTTTTAAGAACAAAAGTAAAACTTCTATCCTCATAAACTGAAATTTCAACTGGAATTACCATGCCTGGCTGATCTGCGGTTCTGGCATTGTAATCTTTACAGAAAGCCATGATGTTGACTCCATGCTGACCGAGAGCCGGACCAACTGGAGGTGCGGGATTGGCTTTGCCTGCATTCAAGGCAAGTTTAACTATTGCTACTACTTTTTTGGCCATTACTAGCTTTGTTTCTCTACTTGGTTAAATTCTAGTTCTACTGGGGTATCTCTGCCGAATATCGAGAGCAAAGCTTTAAGCTTAGCGCGTTCAGGACTAATCTCTACAACTTCACCCTCAAAATCTTTGAACAATCCAGATAAAACCAGTATTCTATCTCCTACTGCCATATTAAATTTGACGACAGCTTCTTGTTCTTGGGTTTGTTTGAAAATTCGTTCTACTTCTTGGTGAGATAGTGGTTGTGGCTCAACATGACCACGCCCTCTACCTATACTTTTTTTCTTCTCAAACCCGACAAAGTTGATGACGTTGGGAGTATTTTTAACTACTTGCCAGGCATCATCATCCATGATCATCTGTATCAAAACATAACCAGGAAATACTTTTTCCTCACTATGTTGGCGGGTACCATCTTTGCGTACCTTGACAGTTGGAGTCTTGGGAATTTGAACTTGGAAAATCCTATCTGCAACATCGAATGTGCGAACTCTCTGCTCCAGATTGACTTTCACCCTCATCTCACAACCGGAGCCCACCTGTACGGCGTACCAATTTGGTTTCTTTGGTCCTTCTTCCAGTTGGACCGACTGTTCATCTGAGAAAATCATCCGAATATCCTACTCGCACCCCAACTAAAGAAATTATCCACCAGATAAATAATTGTCGCTACTAAGGTAACCATAAGAATTACTGCTATAGATTCACTAATTAGCTGTTGCCGGCTTGGCCAGACAATCTTGGCAAACTCGTCTTTGGTATCTTTAAGCAGACTGGCCATCTGGTCGCCAGCTTGAACATTTTCCTCTTCTGGTTTTACTACTTCTTTTTTGTTCATGAGATTGTGTAAGTATCGAATATCTCTTGTTTCAACGCGCCCTGGAGGACTTGAACCCCCGACATCAGGTTTTGGAGACCTGCGTTCTACCAACTGAACTAAGAGCGCAGCATGGAGCTATTACTCTAGCTACAGTCTAAATTATAAGTTATAGGTGTAGTTTTTTGCGCGCTACTTATTTTTGTTCAGTTGTTTAAATTGGGCGATCGAAACGTTGCTTGATCCGGGTAGCTTTTCCTATCCGGTCACGGAGATAATAGAGTTTTGCCCTGCGAACCTTACCACGACGTATAATCTTGATATTGGCGACGATGGGAGAATTAAGCAAGATTACTCTTTCTACTCCGACGTTTTGAAATACGCGGCGTACTGTAATACTTGAATTAATTCCTGCTCCTCGTTTAGCAATTACAACCCCTTCGTAGGGCTGAATACGCTCTTTGCCGCCTTCAATGATTTTTACGCCGACCTTGATTGTATCTCCGACATGAATTACCGGCAGATCACTTTTTAAGTATTCTTTTTCTATGGACTTGATTATACTTTCGGCGTTCATGACTTTTCCAAAAAACTCACGATCATTGATTTTATCTTGATTTTGCACTTTTTGGCAAGTGTTTCTACTATTTTATCTTGAAAAATATGACTTTAGGTACAAATGTGTTGTTAATTGAATTAGAAGAAGAATTATCTATTGAAATTAGGGATGACCTGAAAAAAATCGGCTATCAAGGTCTAACTAGCTGTAAAATTCGTGATGCTCTAGAACAGGTCAAGCAAAAAGCCCCCCGTATGATCATTTTAGATCGAAGCAGATCGGGCGAGGCCGGATTGGACTTTTGTAAACAAGTCAGGAATATGGGCAATCGAGCCTTGATTTTGATGCTCTTATTAAAAGAAACCCTAGAAGAGAGAATTACTTGTCTTGATTCAGGGGCTGATGACTATTTTTTGCTACCCTATCATAACAGAGACTTTCTAAATTTAGTACAATTTTACTTGCAGCCGTCGGTTCTTCAACAGGAGCAAATTGTATATGCTAGTTTGACTTTGGATCTGAGCACTCATTGTCTTTTGATCAACGATAAAGAGATCCCACTTACCATGAAAGAATTCGAGCTATTAAAGTACTTTATGTTGCATCCAGGTGAAGTACTCACGCGCAATCAAATTCTGGAAAATGTCTGGGGCTTCGATTTTGTAGGTGAATCTAATGTAATTGAGGTTTATATCCGCTATCTAAGACTCAAATTAGAAGCCCAAGGCCAAAAAAGAATCATTCAAACAGTTAGGGGTATGGGCTATGTCCTGCGCGAGGGATAAAAATAATTATTTATTTTTTTGATATAGCTGCTAAATTCAAAAAATTAACGTTATAATGTTCAGACGTCATAACGATAAAAAGTACTAAGCCGATATTTCGTTTGGCTATGGTTCTAGATTTTGAGTGAGTAGTGAACCAAGTAAAATTCCACTTTTAGATTAATAAATTTTTCATAACACTGCTGTTGATAATTTTAAGATCAATTGCACTTTTTTAGCTATTTTTTTTTAGGAATGTGAAATAAATGCCTGATAGGTCCCATTATCGTAAGCTGCTGGAATTTCTCAAAGATGATCTTAAGCTCTCATCGGAGTCGCTGGTGATGGCTGAGCGCTCTGCCAAAGACAATAGAGGTCCTTTGCCAATGATTCTTTGGCAATATGGACTAGTTACGATAGAACAGCTAGATAAGATTTACGATTATCTCGAAAAAACATAGTTTTTAAAACCATGGTTGTAAGTTATTAATTACAATAGGACTAGAAGAGCGTTATCTTATTTTTTTTTTTCATTACTGAATGAATCAACCTTCATTAACCCCCGCCCAAGCAGCTACCAACAAGTTAGTCCATGCCATATTAGAATCTGCCGATGATCGCAAAGCAGCAGATCCAATAGCTTTAGATGTGTCTGATATATCTTATTTAGCCGACTATTTCATAATACTGACTGGCTTTTCCAGAACTCAAGTTAGGGCTATCTGTGACTCCATTGAGGAAAAAGTAGAAAGTGAATTTGGTAGAAGTCCCATTCGTCTTGAAGGCAAACAAGATTCATCTTGGATCTTGATAGACTATGGCTCGGTGATAGTTCATATATTCTTGCCAACTGAGAGAGAATTTTATAATTTAGAAGCATTTTGGGGGCATGCTACCAAGCTCCCACTTGCCCTTTAATCACTACTTATGGACGCAGATCCCCTAAAGATAGATTTTAGCTGTCCTGTTCCATCCCAGCAGCAGCCTTGTAATGAGTACAAGGATCTTCAAGAATCCTTTTTTTTCTGCTGGGGACAACTCCCTTTAGACAAGTATGTAAAAAAACTTCTCTGGCTAGGTTTTTGGAGCTCTCTTTTACTTGGACCAATTGTAGCAGCGGCATTTTCCCCTGTTAGAAATTTTGACCAATTTTTACTTGCAGAAATTATTGGAATGTCTCTATTTCTAGGATTAGCTATTTTGAGGCTTTACCTGGGCTGGTTGTACATTCGCCAGAGACTTACAGCCAAGAAGGTTTTCTATGAGGAATCAGGATGGTATGATGGGCAAGTTTGGCACAAACCTGAAGCAATTGCCAGCAGGGATCTTTTAATTGTTAACTATGAAATTGAACCAATTATGCAGCGGCTCAAAACAACAGCAGGAATTTTGTTAGTGATTTTCATTACATCCTCGTTTGTCTGGTCTGCTCTTATAAACATGCCCTCAAAACCCTAAAATACAATGACCAGAAATAAAAGAGCAAATATACCGGCGCTACAAGTCCATCTCCTACGGGAAGGACTAGTTGAGTCAGTTCACCAAGTTGAAGTGGTTATTACAGATGAAAGAGGAAGGGTGTTGTTTTTAGCAGGCCAAGCAGAAACCACCTCATTTATTCGCTCCGCCCTCAAGCCATTTCAAGCATTAGCCAGTATCTCTAGTGGACTTTTAGAGCGCTACGGCTTAAGTGATAAAGATTTAGCAATTATTTGTAGCTCCCATCAAGGCACCCTTGAGCAGTCTAGACAAGTATTTAATATTCTCTGGCATTGTGATATTGACCCAGCTGCTCTGCAATGCCCCATGCCTGATAATAAGCAGAGCCGACTACAGCATAATTGTTCGGGTAAACATGCCGCCATGTTGGCCTTATCTCAGCAGCGCAACTGGCCACTACACAACTATTTGGAACCACATCATCCAGTACAACAATTGATTCTAGGTAAGATAGCAGAACTTTTGGCGATGCCGGCTGGAGAATTTATTGGGGCACATGATGACTGTGGGGCACCAACCTACCTTTTGCAGATTAGGCAGATGGCCCAGTTATATGCGCAGCTTTCAGCCGGTAAAAATCTGGATCTAGAAAGAATCGTACGATCTATGACTTACTATCCAGAGATGATAGCAGGAGAAGGACGATTTGATACTGAATTAATACGACTTTCTCATGGTGAACTAATCTCTAAAGCAGGGGCTGAAGGTATTCAATGTATTGGCAAAATTGGTCAAGGTATGGGCTGTGCTATTAAAGTGCTAGATGGCTCCACAAGGGCTAAACATGCTGTTGCTATTGAGGTGCTTAAGCAAATAGCCTGGATTAGTCCGAGTATTGCTGAGAATCTCTCTGAGAAATTCATGAATCTAGATAAATACAAACGCATGGAAGTTATTGGAGAAGTAGTCATGCCTTAAAAAAGTTTGTTTATTTTCTCGAATACATGTTAAACTTGTAAAAGTGTCGCGGGATAGAGCAGCCTGGTAGCTCGTCGGGCTCATAACCCGAAGGTCAGAGGTTCAAATCCTCTTCCCGCCATTTTTTATTTATCTTTTAATTTATATAGAGTTATCATTTGATCCGAAATTGATCGGGTTAAGGCTTTAGGAAGAAGATCCAAAATTCCCTCTAAAAGCAATCTAAATCCCAAGAAAAACTCCCAGTTTTCAAACTCTCTTCCTCCATAGATTAGTGCGCCTCTGCGATAATCCACTAAATCAAAATCTATGGCTCTTAATGCTTTGTCCCATTGAGTTGCCGGGCGGCAGGAAACATGTCCATAAATAAGTACTTCTTGAGATCCTACTTTAGCTTTTTTCTTGGGATTATTTATTCTATTTTCTACCACAAGTTTTAGATTTTCTTTAGCACTAGATAGCCAGAACGCTTTTTGAAAAAGATTAGGCTCATTAGGTGTTGATAAAATTAAATAACCTCCTGGTTTTAATACTCGGCGAAATTCATTGAGTAAATTTTCTGGATTGATTAGGTGCTCAACTACCTCTGAGCAGTAAATCACATCAACTGAACCACTCTCTAGCGACAACCCTTGCGTTAGCTCTACCAATTCAAAGTCAATATTGGATTTTGCGAGATATTGTTTTTTAGCTTTAGCAATTTCATGGGATAAAGGAAATCCCTCTAATCCTAAAAATTTATAATTATTAATTCCTAATTTTTCAAACATATCTCTGAGCAAGAACAGATCTAAACCTTCACCGCATCCAACATCTACAAAAAGATATTCTTGTTCACTTTTATCAAGATTACTAAAAAGAGCAATATTTTTTTTAATTAAATTGGCAACCTGTTTACGTTTACGATACCAAAAATATCGCTCTGAAGG
>CAISPN010000022.1 GCA_903887375.1 uncultured cyanobacterium | reverse complement strand
CCAAACAATTGCTGATATTCCATGCTATTGACTAGGGCTCTGACAAAGGCGCGAACACCCTCGGTTGCCAAAATCAAGTTATATGCTTGAATCTCTTTCTGATTCAAAGGAGCACGTCCGAGGAAATGCTTGGTGCCAAGTTCAATCACCTTGGTGTTGGGGAAGGGCGCATAGAATTCCTTGATATAAAGCTCAGATGAACCTATACCTTCAATGAATTCCTTAACGTTAATTTCCCCATTGCCTAAACGGCTTTCTAACCTTGTGAACTCGCTTTCAACAATGAATGGATTGAGATCTCTCTCAAAAACCTGACGATAGGCAGCCCGAATTAAGTTTTCTAGGGCGACTTTATCGGTATTTGTCAGAAGCTTAAAGATCTTAGTTTGTTCTCTTTGAGTGTTGACACCTTGGCCAATACGGAATTTGACATCAGGCTCACTACGACCATTGACAACTTGACCAAGCTCAATAAATCTTGGGGTAGTCTCTTTGACAATTTTTTGACCAATATCATCTCTGATAGATCCAGGACGCGCGTTGCGCAATTGGAGACCAGCCGGTGTCAAGTAACGCTCGTAAGGAACTGTATCTTCACCGAAGGCAGTATTATACTCTGGACTATCGATCATTGCATCGATTAAAGCATAGAGACCTTTTGTCGCAGCAATGTCAAAGTATTTATTCATTTCTTGACGACCATATGTGGGACGACCCAATAGGCGGCGGTGAATATACTCAATTGCTTTGGTCACATAGTGAGGAGTCCAGTACAGCTTGCGGAACAGATCTGATTTTGCTAAGCGTTTGATGAATTCTCTCAAAGAGATATCCCCGTTTTCTAGCTTAATCTCAGAAACGCTATCTCTTTGATCATCATAGACATCTCTGCCAAAGACTTGACGGTAGGCAGCTTTGATGATCGATTGAGTTGAACTTTCTCCATATTTGACAGAAAGACCATTGGTGCTGCCTGGTAATTCGTTATTCAGGCGGAATACCTTAGCTCCTAGTGAGCCAGGCTGAGTTCCGATAGATTTGGGATTGCCTCTTTGGTTGTTGATACCAGGACCACGGTGAATCAAAATTCGCTGGGTATCTTTGCCAAATGGAGCAGGCGCAGCTGATGGGTTGCGGGTTTCTTTGGGGAAAATAGCGCCAAATTGGATCTCTAAAGGATCATTACCTGCGCCATAGACATGCTGATCAGGCAAAGGACGATTGTAGCTGGCAAAAGTTGTGATAAATTGAGGAATTTTACGGAAAGGAGCGCTGTAGTTAAACAGATCCTGTTGCATACCCCAATTGCGACATTCTTGAGCTTCTTGTCCTAAACCCCGCAGATAAGGAACGGTTTCCTCGCCAAAGTAATCTGAATATTCTTGTGAATCCATCAAAGAATCAACTAAGGCAGCTAGACCACCAGAAGATACAATTGAGAAGTATTTTTGAACTTCTTCGCGAGAAGAAGGACCTCTTCCTAAGAAATGACGGAAAGCCAATTCTAGAGCGCGGCTATTGATAAAGGGCTCAAAGAACTGTTTGCGGTAAAGGGGAGATTTTCCTAAACGCCGGATAAACTCTTTAGTTGAAATATCTCCATTTTTAAATTGAGTCTCAAAATTAGAGTTGGACTGATTATAGGCTCTTGTGATATCTCTTTCAAAAACCTGGCGGTAGGCAGCTTTAATCACTGCTAGTTTTTCTGATTCGGAAAGCCCCGGCTTCATGACGAACTTGGGTCTGCGTTCGGCTGAATTGAAGTAGCTTTGGGGCAATTCCAAACCTTGCTGATCGACAAACTGGCGCTGACGAAGCTTGGTACCAGGAGTGGGAGCTTTAAATTCACTAACCAATACGTCAAAGTACTCTTTGACAATGGCTTGTTTTTCTGGATCATTGCGGAAGTAGTCCGAAGAGGTAGAGCGCATTGTCTCAAGAGCAACTATGGTTGCATCGGTTGAGCAGGCATTTTCAATGACCTCTTTGAGACCTCTAACATTGACTACCAATATGTTGGGGTCGCCAGCTATGATCGCATAGGTTACATAGCGCAAGAACCAAGATAGATCTCGCAGTGACTTTTGCATGTTGCCAGGGCCATAGCGAGCAATATTGATTGGACGAAATCCAGGAGGCAAAGCGCCAGATGGGGTAAGAGCTTGACGCAATCCGCCAAAAAGTCCACCACCACTAGAGGCTGCAGAAGTAGTAGATCCGCTCTGGTTAACAGTAGCCGCTTGAACGGCTGCTCCTACGAATTGTTCTTCGGAAGGTTTTTCTAAAAACGATAGAGGCGAACCACCTGTAAAGATACGATTGGCCGCGCGAGATACTATCAGATCACTATACAACGTCAGAGTTTGGATGATCTCTAGGCGTTTATTGCCCGAGAGAAAATAGGCGCTGAGCTGACTTAATTCTCCGTTTTCCAAAAAGCGATCTTGTTGTTCAGCCTGTGAGATCGTAGAAACGGCAACTGTTTGATAAAGTTGAGGATTCGCAAGTGAACTTCCTCCACTGGCTTTAATGCTCATCGGATTTCAAGTATCTCCCATTTTTAAATTTTTACTATCTTTGAAGTGCTCTTGTTTTAAGTAGCAGTCATTTTAGTGAGCTAAATGATGACCTGTAGTTGTACCCTTTGCTTAAAAATCTCATACTAAAAATCTTGCTTATCTTCATGTGATTTGTTGGAATTATATATCTTTTTGGGCTTCTATCATACTTCAATGCTTACCTATCTCACAAGAAAATGCCTTTCTAGAAAGAATTACAGGCACATTAGATATCTAGTTAAGATTTGTATAGCTCTATATATTCTCTTGTAGTTAATAATTTGTGCGATTATGATATGGTTCTTCAATCTGTTTGATAGTTATGGATCAAGATTACAACCAAGCCAAGGTCGAGCGACTATATAATACCTATCCATTTCCGCCCGATCCTCTCTCAGATGATTTGCCACCTGGTTATAATTGGCGATGGAACTGGCAAGCAGCTCACAATTTTGCCCTAGGAGAAAAACCAAAACAAAATAATATCAGAATTCTCGATGCTGGCTGTGGAACTGGAGTTAGTACCGAATATTTGATATATCTCAACCCAACAGCAGAAGTCGTTGCTATAGACTTGAGCGAGAAGGCTTTAGCTATTGCTCAGCAGAGATCTGAGCGCTCTGGTGTACTCAAAGGACGCTCTCCCAAGGTCACTTTCCAACATATCAAAATAGAGCAAGCAGATAAATTAGAAGGTGAGTTTAACTTGATCAACTGTGTGGGGGTTTTGCATCATCTTCCTGATCCTATAGCAGGTATAAAATCTCTGGCGGCTAAATTAGCTCCTGGAGGGTTGCTTCATGTCTTTGTATATGCTGATTTGGGGCGCTGGGAAATTCAATTAATGCAAAAAGCAATCAAGTTGCTCCAGAAAGAAAAAGAAGACTATCAAGCTGGAGTCTCTATTGGCAGAGATATCTTTGCTTCTCTTCCAGAAAACAACCGTCTGCTCAAAAGAGAAAAAGAGCGCTGGGCTTTAGAAAACCATTGGGACCAGTCCTTTGCTGATATGTATGTTCATCCTTTGGAGTTTGACTACAGTATCAAGACGCTCTTTGAGTTGATCGATTCGGCTAATTTAGAATTTCTAGGCTTTTCCAATCCACAATATTGGCAACTAGAGCGCTTGCTTGGTAAATCACCTCAACTGATGGAGCTTTCTGAAAATTTATCTTTAAAAGAGCGCTATCAATTAATTGAGTTGCTAGATCCTGATATCACCCACTATGAGTTTTTCTTGGGACGGCCACCACTTTCTCGAACAGATTGGTCTGATGATCTAGTTCTAAAAAATGCTGTTGCTGAGGTTCATCCCTGCCTCTATGGTTGGCCTGAACAAAGTTTTCTAGATTATGAATATCAACCAGTCAGCTTGAGTGATGCGCAGTACAATTTCATGCGCTCTTGTGATGGCAGAACACCTATAGCAGAGATCTTGGGAGAATTAAATTTAGATAATGTACGCTCTTTACAGGACAGACAACTAATCATGTTATCTAAAGCTCATCAAGAGTCAGATTGAGCTTTAGGATATTGACTCCAGGTTCACCAAAGATACCCAAGAAGCGCCCATCAGTGTTCTTTAGTACTAATTTTTCGAGCTGGGAAGGTTGGAGTCCTCTGGCTTTAGCAACTCTAGGGATTTGGGCAATAGTTTCCTCTGGGGTTAAATGAGGATCCAAGCCAGAGCCAGAAGAGTATACTAAAGAAGCACTTGGAGTGATTTGTGATTGTTTTAGCAATTCCATCTTTTTTTGGATAGTAGTCAGTAGCTCTGGATTGCTAGGGGCTAGGTTGCTCCCACCTGAAATTCCGATATTTTTGTTTGTACTGTAATCCACACTGCTAGGGCGACCATTAAAGTAACGCTCCGAATTAAAAGGCTGGCCAATTAAGGCTGAGCCTACTAATTTGCCTTCTTTATTTCTGATTAAACTACCATTGGCTTGATAGGGAAAACCAATCTGAGCAAAGCCTATCATTGCCAAAGGGTAAATAATAGCGACGATCAACCAAAGTACTAAAGTAGATCTTATGGCTCTACCAACCTCACGTGCTACACTCACTAGAATTTCTCCGGAAAAAACATTACAAAAAACAGATAGATACAAAGAGCAATTGTCAATAAAATCAAGGCCGCCACAAAATAAGATTGTCTAGCTGTAAGCTGACTGGAATTTGCAGCAAAAACCCAAGGAGTTATTAATCCATTGAAACAAAAAATCAAAAATAAAGTTCTTGAAAATCGTATTTTCATAGTCTTTAGCTAAAGGGAATTATCAGATCTATTAACTTGATGGCAATAAAAGGAGCAATCACCCCGCCTAATCCATAAATTAGGATATTGCGCTTGAGAAGCTGGTCAGCAGTAAGTGGTCGAAACTTGACACCCTTAAGAGCTAGAGGAATCAAAGCAGGGATAATCAACGCGTTATATATAAGAGCTGAAATAATTGCAGATTGCGCGCTCTTTAAGCCCATGATATTGAGCGATCCAATACCAGCTTGAGCAAAAATTGTCGGAATGATTGCAAAATATTTAGCGATATCATTAGCTACAGAAAAAGTAGTCAGAGCTCCTCTGGTAATGAGTAATTGTTTGCCGATTGCTACTAAATCTATTAGCTTAGTAGGGTCAGAATCCAAATCAACCATATTGGCAGCTTCTTTGGCTGCTTGGGTTCCAGAGTTCATGGCAACCCCAACATTAGCCTGGGCTAGAGCAGGAGCATCATTCGTACCATCACCTGTCATGGCCACCAATTTGCCCAATGCTTGCTCTTGTCGGATTACTTGAATTTTATCTTCAGGAGTAGCTTCAGCAATAAAATCATCTACTCCAGCTTCTTGGGCAATCACTGAAGCGGTTATTTTATTGTCTCCAGTGAGCATGATTGTTTTAACTCCCATGCGCCTTAGCTGATCAAAGCGATCGCGCAGTCCTGCTTTGACAATATCTTTTAAGTAAATCACTCCATAGACTTGATTTCCTTTGCAGACTGCTAGGGGAGTGCCACCAAGACGAGAAACCTTTTCAAAAGCCTGATCAAGTTCAGCGGGAATATCACCGCCTCGAGATTTGATAAAGCTCTTGATTGCATCGACTGCGCCTTTGCGGATTTCTTGACCATCTGGCAAATCCGTACCACTCATTCGGGTTCTAGCTGTGAACTCAACCCCTTTAGCGCTTTCAACAGAAAAATCTGGCTTGGCTTGATAGCGTTGAGCTAGGCTGACAATTGATCTGCCTTCTGGGGTTTCATCAAAGACACTTGCCTCTAAAGAAACTTGGGCTAAATCTTCTACCGTATGCTGACCAACTGGAATAAATTCATTGGCTAGTCGATTACCTAGGGTGATTGTTCCTGTTTTATCTAAAACCAGCGTATTTATATCCCCACAAGCCTCAACTGCGCGTCCTGAAGTAGCAATAACATTGAATTTAGCAACCCTATCCATTCCTGCTATACCAATTGCACTTAAGAGAGCGCCAATTGTGGTAGGAATTAATGCCACTAGTAGTGAAATCAAAATAGCAATAGTAGTAGGCGCTTTAACATAGTTGGCAAGTGGCGTGACAGTGGCAACTACAATCAAAAATACAATGGTCAAAACGGTTAGTAAAACTGTCAGGGCAATTTCATTGGGAGTTTTAGTGCGCTGGGCCCCTTCTACCAAGGCAATCATTCTATCGATAAATCCTGCTCCTGGATCTGAGGTTATTCTTAAGGTCAATTGGTCTGAAATAATCTTAGTGCCTCCAGTCACTGAGCTCATAATATCTGTACCAGGCTGTTTGAGAACCGGTGCAGATTCTCCAGTAATAGCAGATTCGTTGACCGAAGCCATACCTTGAATGACTTCCGCATCAGCAGGAATAGTATCTCCAGCTATTACTTGAATAAGGTCTCCTTTGCGCAATTGGGTAGAGCTAACTTGTTGAATTTCTCCATTGGGTAATAAAAGACGGGCTGTAGTATCAGATCTAGTTGCCCTTAAGCTTTCAGCTTGAGCTTTCCCTCTACCCTCTGCTACTGCTTCGGCAAAGTTGGCAAAAAGGAGGGTAAAAAAAAGGATCAAGGTAATCAAGGCATTTAACAGTCTTTGTTGATTGGGCTGTCCCTGCACATTGCCAAAGAGATTAGGTTCAATAGTGACCAACAAAGTCACAATTGTGCCTACCCAAACTATGAACATTACTGGATTTTTTACCTGATGAGCTGGATTGAGCTTAAAGAATGATTCTTTGATTGCTCTTTGATAAAGTCCACTTAGATTTACTTTCTTGCTTCTTTTAGATGAGACCATAACCATAAATTATTTATCTAGCTAGTTGAAAAGCTTCAGCAATAGGACCTAATGCCAAGATAGGAAAGAAAGTCAATGCTCCCATAATTAAAATTATTCCTGCAGTAATACCTGTAAAGAGCAATGTGTCAGTACGCAATGTGCCTACATTTGCTGGCACGGGCTGCTTGTTAGACATGCTATCAGCCAGTAAAAGTAAAGAAACAATAGGGACATAACGGCCTAATAAGAGACTAAAGATACAACTTAAATTCCACCACAGAGCCGATGGTGAGGGTTGAGAATTGCCCAAACCAGCTAAGCCAGAGCCATTATTGGCAGCCGCCGATGTGTATTCATAAAGTACTTGAATTAATCCGTGAAAACCTGGATTAGAGATTCCATTGTAAAAGCCTTGAGTTGTTACAGAATCTACTGCAGAAGGAAAGAGCATGGTAATTGCTCCTGGAATCAAGATTGCTAAAGGATGAACCAGCAGAATCAGAAAACTAGAAAGCACTACTTCCCTTTTTTCAATTTTGCGCCCTAAAAATTCAGGGGTACGCCCTACCATCAAGCCGGTGACAAAGACTGCCAAAATTAGATAGGCAAACAGATAAGCTGTCCCAGTTCCTTGACCACCCCAGACTATCTGTAAAAACATATTGGCTAAATTTACGAAAATTGCGCTAGGCATATAAGAGTCATGCATAGCATTAACTGCCCCAGTCATAGTGCCAGTAGTCAGGGTAGAAAAAAGAGCCGATTGAGCAATACCAAACCTTACTTCTTTACCTTCTAGGTTGCCAAAATTTCCACCTAGTAATTTATTCACTAGAGGATTACCTTGATATTCCCCTTGAAAATTAATACAGATAAAGACAATGCTGATAGCCAGAACCATGCCATAGAGAAGCCAGGCCTGTTTACGGTTGTTGGAGATCACCCCATAGGTGTAGATAAGAGAAGATGGAATTGCCACCATAGCCACAGTTTCTAGCAGATTAGTAAAGGGATTGGGGTTTTCAAAAGGGTGCGCTGAGTTGGCAGCAAAAAAACCACCACCATTTTCCCCAAGTTGTTTAATAATTTCAAAATGGGCAACAGGTCCAAGGGCAATTGCTTGAGAAATGCGAGAATTTTCCAGAGTTGGGACTATTGCAGTAGGGTTTAAAGTTTCAGGTACTCCTGAAACTAGTAATAAAATTCCTCCAACAATACTCAATGGCAAAAGTATACGGGTGATGGACCTGACTAGATCTACATAAAAATTACCAAGCCCTCTACCAGTTAACCCCCTAATAAAAGCTATGCCAACGGCTAAACCAGTAGCAGCCGAGGTAAAGAACATAAAACCTAGTCCGGCAAACTGGGCAAAATAGCTATAAGTATTCTCACCAGAATAATGCTGCTGATCTGTATTAGTAAGAAACGAAACAATAGTATGAAAATTGGTATCCCAACTGACAGAAGATAAATTTGTGGGATTAAAAGGTAACCTAGCTTGATTAAAAAGGATAAAAGCAACTAAAAGAGCCATAGCTAAATTGCTAAAAAGAACAGATCTAGCATATTGCCAGCCGTTCATATTTTGCTTAGGCTGAATTCCAGAAAGGTTATAGATAAATTGCTCGAAGGGATTTAACAATGAATCCAGAATGGTTCTTTCTTGCTGGAATACTTTAGCCATATATTCGCCAAATATAGGAGTGATGGCTACTATGATTAAGAGCGTCAAAGCAATTTGCAGCAATCCTTGCAGCATAATTTAAATATAATCAAAAACTTTGTTTATTTAAATAATGATAACAATAAATTAAAACTGTAAGTTTTATAATTTTTTATAGGGAATCAACAAAATTTTTCAAACGGCGCATCCCCTCTTTAATTGAGTTTGAATCAGTAGTATAGGAAAGACGAACACAGTTATTTGCTCCAAAAGCCCCGCCAGGAATAGCGGCTACTTGCTCTTGTTCAAGAAGAGCTTGGCAGAATTGAAGAGAATCTAATCCAGTAGAACTAACATCTAGAAAAACATAGAAAGCGCCCAAGGGCTTGGTTGAAGTGATACTTGGAATTGTTTCAAGGCCTTCTAACATTATTTTTCTTCTTTGACTAAATTCCTTGAGCATTGGAACGATAAAATCTTCCTCGTTTTCTAGCGCTTCGATTGCGCCATATTGAGCAAAGGTGCAGACATTAGATGTGCTATGGCTCTGTATAGTAGTCATTACCTTGGTTAATTCCACAGGCGCGGCCATATAGCCCACACGCCATCCTGTCATGGCATAGCTTTTGGCAAAACCGTTACTGATAATCGTTCTTTGTAAGATATCTTCTCCCAAGGTGGCAATACTCACATGTTTTGTTCCTTCGTAGAGAATTTTTTCGTAAATCTCATCTGAAACAACATAGATTTCATGTTTGAGGATTACTTCGGCTATTGCTTCTAATTCCTCTTTACTATAAACACTGCCAGTAGGGTTAGAAGGCGAGTTGAGAATTAAAAGCTTAGTATTAGGACTAATTGCCGAAGTTAGCTGTTCTGCTGTGATTTTATAGTTGTTAGCTGCTGATGTTGGTACAATTATGGGTTTACCCCCAACTAAATTAACCATTTCTGGATAACTGAGCCAATAGGGTGAGGGAATTATTACTTCATCGCCTTGTTCAATCAAAGCCAACATTAGATTAAACAGGGAATGCTTTCCACCATTGGTGACCATGATATTCTCTAAGGAGAATTTTAGTTGGGAGTCACGTTCAAATTTTTTGACAATTGCTTTTTTAAGTTGAGGTTCTCCTGCTGCTGGTCCGTACTTGGTTTTACCTTGATCTAGAGCTTTTTTGGCGGCTTCTTTGATTTCTTCTGGGGTATCAAAATCTGGCTCTCCAGCTGTAAAGTTAATAACATCTACACCTTGATCCCGCATGGCTTTGGCTTTAGCCGAGATGATCAATGTGATAGATGGGCTAACCAAACTCACTCTTTTAGCTAGTCTCATAAGTACAAATCCTCAGAAATTCTCCCAGCTTCTAGTCATAGCTAATTTTGACCTTTCTCTGTTGTCTCATTTGTAACAGAATCCTCTGCTTTGAGTTGATTTTTCAAAAGAGGAAAGGCGATCACATCTCGAATACTAGCAGAATTGGTCAATAGCATGACCAAACGATCTATTCCTATTCCTAGCCCTCCTGTTGGTGGCATGCCATATTCAAGGGCTGTTAAGAAGTCTTCATCGACGCTCATTGCTTCTAAATCCCCTGCTGCCTTTTGAGCTGCTTGGGCTTCTAATCTGGCTCTTTGATCTAGTGGATCAGTCAACTCAGAAAAACTATTGGCCAGTTCTCGTCCAACTACATATAACTCAAAGCGCTCTACTAATCCAACCCTAGAGCGGTGAGGCTTAGCTAATGGAGAAATTTCTAGTGGAAAGTCCAAAATAAAAGTTGGCTGAATTAGACTGCTTTCTACTGTCTGTTCAAATAATTCACTCAGGAGTTTACCGAGCGTTTGACAGTCGTTTTTAAGCTCATAACCTGCTTGAATTACTGCTTCTTTTGCTTGCTCTAAATTGCTAAATTTTTCAAAATCTAAACCGGTTACTTCGTATACAGCGCTGTGCATAGTCACCCTTTTCCAAGGGGGTGATAAGTCAATTTCTTGACCTTGGTAAAAAACTATATGACTACCAGTAATCTCAAGAGCAACTTTGGCTATGAGCTCTTCGGTTAAGCGCATCATGTCTTGATAGTCTGCATAGGCTTGGTAGAGCTCTATTGAGGTAAATTCTGGATTATGTCGCGTTGAGATTCCCTCGTTTCTAAAGATTCTGCCAATTTCAAAGATCTTTTCAAATCCGCCTACAATCAATCTTTTGAGATGAAGCTCTGTAGCAATGCGCAGATATAGCTCCATCTCCAGGGTATTGTGATAGGTGATAAAAGGCCTAGCATCTGCTCCCCCGGCTTCTGATTGGAGCACGGGGGTTTCTATTTCGATAAAGCCAAGCTTTTCCAGGTAATGTCTAATCGCCGAGATAATCAAGGAGCGGCGCCGAAAAGTTTCTCTGACAGATGGATTGACGATAAGATCGAGGTAGCGCTGACGATAACGTTTTTCTGTATCGGTCAATCCTGCCCATTTATCAGGTAGTGGAAGAAGCGACTTGGTTAACAATTCGTAGAAACTAACGTAAACTGAGAGCTCTCCTTTTTCGGTGCGCTTGATAGTTCCTTTGACACCGAGGATATCGCCGCTATCAGTTAATTTAGTTAAGTTATTAAAAGCAGTTTCACCCATACTAGAGACAATCTTTTGCTTTTCTAGATAAAGTTGAATTGCACCAGTTTCATCTTGTAGGGTAAAAAAAGCTAGCTTGCCCATAACCCTTCGATTGAGAATGCGACCAGCTAGGGATACTTCTACTGCTACTTCTTGTCCATTTTCTAGAGATTGATATTTTTCTTGCAGTGATTTAGTTGAAGTGCTGCATTGCCACTGATAGGCGTAGGGGTTAAATCCCTGCTGTTTGAGCTGTTCGACTTTGGCTATCCGGGTGGCTCGAATTCCTTCTAAACTAGAACTAGATTGCGTTTCTTTATTGACTGAGTCGGAAGACATATATGATGGTGGTAGTCCACTGGCTTAATCATTATACCCATAGATTGGACTAACAAGCGTAGTAATCGATTAATATTCAATATTTATTGTTGTTTGGATTTATGTTTCAAAAATATATGCCTCGCTTGATGCAATACCTAAGACTTTATCGCAATGACGTAATAGCCATGATTGTGTTAGCAATTATTGGGATTATTCTATCGGAATTGCCTCATATCTTATGGTTTTTAAAAACTGGCAGCCCCTTAGTATTATCTGATAAGGATGACAAGCTCTATTTAGCATATGCAGCCGATGCCTACTTCAATCATCCATTTTATCTGAGCGATCCTGTCCTTAAAGAAGGTGGAGATACGATGTATCCTTGGCTTCAGTTTATACCTGGAGTTCTGCTTACTAAGGTACTAGGTTTGGGAACTGGTTATATTAATATCATTTGGCGATTTTGGGCCGGATTAAGTATCTCTATAGCTTGGTTTATTTTAGCAAGATTATATTTAAAAAATACTTGGTTAGCATCAGTAATAGTCTTGATTTTGATGACAGATAGAGGGATGGTTCATGGAACTCTTTTTTATAGATATTTGGGAGATATTAAAAACATCATAACTAATACACCCATCCATTTTCCAACAGGACTAGAATATCCTTATTTTCCTTTAACACAGTGGCGTCTGATTACTCCCGGTCTTTCCTTGAGCTTTTTGTTGATTCATATTTGGTCACTGCGGTTTTCTTTAAATAGACCAAATAAAGCTCGTATTTTATTAGCTGGAGTTGGTTATGGATTATTATTCTATGTTTATTTTTATTATTGGACAACAGCAACCCTAGCTATGTTAATTGCTATACTGATAGATTTTAAAAATCGCAAAACATATTTGTTTGTAGGGTTTCTAGGTCTTGTAGTGGGTTTGCCATCAATAATCATCAATGCTTCAATTAAAGCTAGAACAAATAGTGATTGGCTACCAAGAACTGACAATTTCTTACCTATTCCACACTTTAGTGAGTTAATGATACCCAAAATCGTCTTGATTTTGTTGGTTTTAAGTTTTTTTTATGTTGTATTAAAGCGCAAAGATCTTATTTACTTGTGGACATTAATATGTTCAGGAGTTATATTAAATAATCACCAAATAATTACAGGATTGCAAATTCAAAACTTCCACTGGAAATATGTTTATGGCACCGTATCATCTTTTTATCTTATTACCAGTATTTGGCTATGGAATAAAGCATCCCAAGCTTCTAACTTTGTCAACTATAATACTATATATCATGAATATCTTGAGCAGAAATCCAGTAGAGTCAGCTTAGAACCAAAATCTGTAATAGCTGGTGATGATAAATTTTCTAGCATTGGTATTATTGCAGATAATCAACGTCCTTTATTTGGTTATACGGTTAATCTTAGTCCATCAGTTGATAATGCTGCATACAATGAAAGACAAGTTTTAAATTTTTATCTTTTGGGTTTGAATCGTTCACAACTTCAACCAATGATGAATCAATATATATCCATGAACTGGGGACCTTGGGGTAGAGATCCAAAAAAACGTCAACAGCTTTTAGAGTCTCTTGCAAAAAAATATGATGATGTTGTTTCTGATCCGACTAAATATCTCAGAAAATTCCAAGTTAAATATGTTGCCCTACCGATGAAGGTCCCTCAGCCAGAATATTTAAAAATGGATGGAAGCTTTTGCAAAATGGACCAACTTGGCAAATTTGGGAAAGATTATGACTAATCTAATCAATCATTCAGGGAAAGCATCAATTGGGGAGTGGGAATATGATGATCGTCTCGAATTGGCAATACCGCTGTTCCGATAGCAAAAAACTCTATCACATGAGCGCTCCAAGAGTATCGTCCTTCTTTTAATTGAACTCCTACAATCCCCTCGGCCTTGAGATGGATCGCTTCAGATTGCATTCGTTCCATTGCCAATTCGCGCGCATCATAGAGAGCTTGGGTAAAATTAGTCATTTCTGTATTTTTGCCCAAATTCTTAAACCACTGACCTAGACCTTGATAAGCTACATGGTATACACAATTGCCCATGACCATACCCAAAGGGCGATAACCAGCACGCAACAATGTCCAAAAATCTTGGCCAGATAGATCACTGGTGAAGGGTTTATTATCCAATGTTCTATAGGATATATCGCGATTAGTAGCCCGAACGGCAGTACCGATTGCCACAAATTCAGCCATATTTGGCTCCCATTCCATATGTCTTGCGCTCAAACGAACCGCTACAATTCCATCAGCTCCTAAAGCATCAGCCTCTTCCTCCATTCTGCTCATCGCCAATTCCCTAGCATGGTACATCGCTTGAGTTAATACAGTCATTTCCATACTTTGATTGACCCCAGCCCATTGATAGCCAATATGATACATAGAACAGCCAACTACCATACCGACCGGTTCAAAGCCAGCTTCCTTGACTAATAGAAACTCATTGACAGAAAGATCGCTAGTAAACAAACGACGATGGCTAGGATCTTTACCCATCATTTCTTTTAGGCGTTCATTAGCATGAGTTGGCAGATCGTTAAATGATTTAGAATTCATATGTTTTTTCCTTTTATTGACAATATTTATACGTTATTTAGTCTTAAATTCTATTGGTTTTTCCAGTAGCAAGATCCAAATATAATAAGGGACTTTTGGCAGTAGGTTTATCTACATGGTGATCACTGGCTATGGCAGTGCCCAAAGCCAAAAAATGAATCAAAAGATCTCGGTAAGTGGTCTCATTGACTTCATATTCAATATCCTCAATTTCCATTTCGATTTTTGTACCAATAGCACCATCGGCTCCAAGCTTTTGAGTATCATTAGAAAGCCTACTCATAGCTAGATGTCTTGCTTTGAGAAATCCATTGGTATATTGGGCGATTTCTTGATTTTGAAAGGCAAACATACCAAAGAGTCCACCACTGGTGATATTTCTGGTATTCCAATCAGTATGTATATAGTAAGAACAGGCACCAAAAACTAGTCCACGCGGATAGTAACCTGCTTGATATAATTGCCAAAACTCTTGACCACTCAGCGCGCTTGTAAAGGGAATTTTTTCTGGTGGTCTTTGAGTAATCCTGATGGCAGTTCCGATTGCAGTAAATTCGACACTGCGGGTATTGCGATCATATTGACCAATTTTTAGTCTAACACCTATAACCCCATGGGCACCGAGTAGGGAGGCTTCTTGCTGTAGCCTGTTTAGTGCTAATGAGCGGGCAGCCATTTGAGCTTGGCTCAAAACAGAAAGCTCACCACTACTGAGGTAATAACTATTGTAATAGCCCCAAAAGCTCACCTTATAAAAGGCGCTGCCCATTACTAAGCCTATCGGTTCATAGCCTGCCTCTCTAGTTAATAGATGTTCATTGCTGCTGAGGTCGCTGGTAAAAAAACGAGAAGTTTCCTTCTGCTGCATTGCTATTCTGTGTCTGGCAATTGGCGGAATTTGACCCTCTTCAAGTGCACGTTGTGAGGCTTCGTTATTTTCTTTGCGTTGTTTATCTTCTGTTGATTCTTTCCAAAATGGCATCAAAATTCTCCCAAAACAAAACGATTGAGCGCTTTTCGAGTTTGTTCACTAGTTTGGGCAAATCTTACAATCTCTTGAGCAATTTCATTGATCCATTGCTCTACAGGAATTGTGGTTGTTTTAAGTATAATTCCTCGTCCTAGCTTAACAACACTAGCAGAGAGCGTACCATTTTTTTGTCGACTAATTTGATAATGGTAATCCTCAAAATCAACAACAATTTTCTGTACTGGCCGCTCTTTGGAAAGGAGCCAACCAGTTCTGGTCACTGTTGTATTGCTAGAGAGAGATTGTTCTAGTTTTTGGGATAGAAATTCAAGTAAATCCCCTGATTCTTGGTTGTTTTGCCTCAGCGCTGCTGCTAAGACATCTACTTCTAATGCCTGATCAAACTGGTTTTCCATTCTTTTTACCCTTTTTCATGCCACAGCGGGTTTTACTGCCTTGGCGACTCATTTTAGGTTAGTTTTCTGTGGTGTTCCGAATTAAGAAATACAGATTGCTGCAGTACTTTTAATCATTACAGTCTAGCAGCTTTTTGACCCTGAATGAGATCACATTTCGTCATCTGTTAGAAAAAGTACAAGGACAAAGGAATCTTGTTTACAACTTCATCTGTTCTTGTCACCCCCCGCAGGATAAAAACTTATATAAAGAATTGTTACTTAATATTTTTAATTAAAAATTAGTTCAAGGGCTGTAAAGATTGCCATAAGGCAATTCTGATTTTTTTATATCTAAAATCATAGGACTATTTCTATGAAAAAAGAGGACCAGTCCTATGACCTTAGAGGCTCTTGGTCACTTGTTTTTAAAAACAAAACAAATTACTGTGACGTTATTAATTATTCATTTAGCTCAGATTGAATTTTATTAAAAGATGTATAGTGCTATAAACGCAATGGCAACCTCATTTGAAGAAACCAGAAAACCTAGACTACATGATGCTGTATTGGGCGACTATAGAGCAGATCTAACCAATGCTGCAGTTTTAGGTGGTCTTGAAGGGGTTAAATTTTGCCTTAAAAACAACCCTAAACAAGATCGCTTAGCAGCACTCCCAAAAGCTTTAAATTATGGAGAACCAGGACTTGATCTACTGATTAGTGCATTAGAAGATCCAGATCTAAAACTAAATGCTTATCAACTCCTCAGAAAAAAACAAGAACCAAAGGTATTGCAAGCTCTTAAAGAGTTTAATGTTTATTCTCTATACGAATGCCTGAGAACAATACAAACAAAAGGTCATACAGAACCAGTTTATACATTGGCTATCAGTAGCGATGGTCACACTATTGTCAGTGGCAGTGGAGATATGACTATTAAATTGTGGGATATCACTACTGGCAGATGCCTAAAAACTCTAGATGGTCATTCAGAATCAGTTTATACATTGGCTATCAGTAGCGATGGTCACACTATTGTCAGTGGCAGTGGAGATATGACTATTAAATTGTGGGATATCACTACTGGCAGATGCCTAAAAACTCTAGATGGTCATTCAGAATCGGTTTATACATTGGCTATCAGTAGCGATGGTCAGACTATTGTCAGTGGTAGTGGAGATATGACTATTAAATTGTGGGATATCACTACTGGCAAATGCCTAAAAACTTTAGATGGTCATTCAGAATCGGTTTATACATTGGCTATTAGTAGTGATGGTCAGACTATTGTCAGTGGCAGTGGTGACATGACTATCAAACTGTGGGATATCTTTACTGGTAAATCTTTGAGAACACTTAAAGGTCATTCAAGTACTGTTTGTTCAATAGCTATCAGTAGCGATGGTCAGACTATTATCAGTGGTAGTAGTGATAAGACCATCAAGCTATGGGATATCATTACTGGTAAATCCTTGAGAACACTTAAAGGTCACAGATATAAAGTTAATTCAATAGCTATCTCCCCAGATAGTCAAACTATTGTCAGTAGTAGTGATGACAAGACTATCAAGTTATGGGATATCAACACTGGTAAAAATACAAGAACACTTAGAGGTCATAAATATGACGCTCATTCAATAGCTATCTCCCCAGATAGTCAAACTATTGCTAGTGGTAGTTGGGACAGAACTATTAAATTATGGAATACTAAAACAGGTGAATGCACAAGAACCTTGGAAGGTCATATTTATAAAGTTAATTCATTGGCTATCTCTGCCGATGGTCAAACTATTACCAGTAGAAGTGATGATAAGACCAAACTATGGAGCATTAGTACAGGTGAATGCATAAAAACTTTTCAAGATTATTCAATTAATGTTTACTCAGCAGCAATCAATCCAGATAAACAATCTATTATCACTAGTAGTGAGAATAAGTCTATCAAGATATGGGATAGAAATACAGATCAATGCTTGAGAACACTTGAAGGTCATAGGGATTCGGTTTATTCAGTGACATTAATTCAAGATAGTCAGTTAATTATCAGTGGAAGTAGTGACGGCACTATTAAGATTTGGGGTATTCCTATTTGCAGTGAGTATTTATCCCATAATCAGGAATTGTAGGATCAAAAATGCTACCCAGATGCTTAGCTATTCTAGCAGCAGCCCCAGGATTACCTAGTCTACGTTTACCATTTTTGGCAATTTTTGCTAAAAAAGAAGGGTCATTGACTATACCTTTTAAAATTTCAGGTACTTGATTAGGTTCTCCAACCAAAGTCACAGAACAGCCCAAAAGACGAGTCTGAGCTTCAGCAAAGGCATAGGTAAACTGGGGACCTGTTCCTACTATAGAAATTACAGGTTTACCAAGTCCTACAAATTGTTCAGTAGCCGTTCCGGCCATTGCTATAGCTATATTGGAAATTGCAAGATAGTGACTATAAGAGTTTTGGCTGAGAATTAATTGTGAATTTTCCTTCTGATATCTAGAATCACCGTCTTGCTGCCAAGCAAATTCTATTAGAGAGCTTTCAAAAGCCACTTTTTCTAGAGAAGGACTCAAAGCAGCTAGAAAGGTAATTTTTTCAAAGCTCAGTTGCTCAATTGCCTGTAGTATTAATTTCCAGTTATTCTGAGCTTCAGGCGAGCGAGAACCTGGCAGGAGCAATACAGTTAAAGTATTGGGATCACTACAGTCAGGATCTAAAGCATCCATCATGGGATTGCCGAGATCACTACAACCAACCCCCAAAGATTGGAGTATTTCACTAGTGAGGCTATCGCGAGCAAAAACAGCTCGGCACCTAGCCGATGAGAGTAAAAAACGCTCCCAAGGCAGATAGACGCTTCCCCAGATCTTTTCTGAAGATTTGGCATTTATCAGCCAACCTGTTTCATCTCTGAGATAATATTCTGATTTGGCAGTGCCGATAAAGGCATAATCAGCGCCACTTAAAAAAGCAAATAGTAGAGGAACTATATCCCCGACAGCGAGTATATGACCACCAGCTTTGGCATGCTCACGCACCACCTGATATTGAGCCAAAGTAAGGCCAAACAATCCACCACTTAGATCACGAAGCAGTTGTCTTGGATCCATGTAGATAAAGCCACCAGAGGGCATCTGTTGAACAGGTCCAACTATCGAAACCCCAGAAGAGCTATAGGCATGACCTTGCCCAACCAAAGGCAGAGCAGCAATAGAAAGATTGGGGTAACAACGCTGTAATTGTTCTATCACTCTTAGGGCAATGATATCTTCCCCATGACCATTACTGAGACAAAGAATTGCCATTGTAAACTATAAATATTGCGATAATGAAAAAACAAACCGACAAATTCTACGCATCAGGAAACAAGAAATGAGCAAAAACCAATTGGACTTTTTGAGACAATCAGATCCAACCGTTGCCGAAATTATACAGCGAGAACTACAAAGACAAAGAGATCACCTAGAATTAATTGCTAGTGAAAACTTTGCATCTGAAGCCGTAATGGCAGCCCAAGGTTCAGTTTTAACCAACAAATATGCCGAAGGTCTACCCGGCAAACGCTACTATGGCGGCTGTGAATTCATCGACCAGATGGAAAGCTTGGCAATTGAAAGAGCAAAAGCTCTCTTTGGAGCAGCCTCAGCTAACGTCCAACCACATTCAGGAGCTCAAGCTAACTTTGCTGTTTTTCTCAGTTTACTAGAACCGGGCGATACTATCATGGGCATGGATCTCTCTCATGGTGGACATTTAACCCATGGCTCACCGGTTAATGTATCTGGTAAATGGTTCAAAGTCGCTCATTATGGCGTTTCTCCAGAAACAGAAGTCTTAGACTATGAGCAAATTCGCCAACTTGCCCTCAAAGAAAAACCAAAACTTTTGATCTGTGGTTATTCAGCCTATCCAAGAATTATCGATTTTGAAAAATTTCGCTCTATTGCCGATGAAATAGGCGCTTATTTAATGGCCGATATGGCCCATATAGCTGGACTAGTTGCCTCTGGACACCATCCCAACCCTTTACCATATTGTGATGTTGTCACAACTACCACCCATAAAACACTCAGAGGTCCTAGAGGTGGGCTCATTTTAACTAGAGATGTAGAATTAGGCAAAAAGTTTGACAAAGCAGTCTTTCCTGGCACCCAAGGTGGTCCCCTAGAGCACGTTATCGCAGCTAAAGCCGTAGCCTTTGGTGAGGCGCTTGAACCTGCATTTAAAGATTATTGCGCTAATGTTATTGCTAATGCCCAGGAATTGGCCAATCAACTGAGCAAAAGAGGCTTAAAAATCGTCTCTGGTGGCACTGACAATCATCTTTTACTAGTTGATTTGCGCTCAATCAACCTCACAGGAAAAGTAGCAGACCAGTTGGTAAGTCAAGTAAATATCACCGCCAATAAAAATACTGTACCTTTTGATCCAGAATCGCCCTTTGTCACTAGTGGATTACGTTTAGGTTCAGCAGCCATGACAACTAGAGGTTTAGCAGTAGAAGAATTCACAGAAATTGCTAATATTATTGCAGATCGTCTCTTAAACCCTGAAGATGAAGCAATAAAGAGGAACTGTATACAAAGAGTAGCAAGTCTTTGTAATCGATTCCCGCTTTATCCTCACCAACAATTACCAATGGCGATCGCCTAATCACTATATCCCCCTACTCATGCCTGGCGATTTATACTATATAACGGCTTTTGTGGTATCGTTGGTTGTTGTTTTGATCTCAACTCCCATCGTCAATCATATTGGCCACTTGACAGGTTACGTAGATCAACCGGGAGAGCGCAAAATTCATAACAGGCCAATGGTGAGACTAGGAGGAGTAGCAATCTTCCTAGGTTTCATTGTGGCTGTATCTCTGGTATGGTTACTAGGAGCCTTTGGAACTCCAGCTCCTGAGAAAAAAATGGAGATTTTAGGATTATTAATAGGAGCGCTGCTATTCTTTTTTATAGGACTGGCTGATGATCTTTTCTCTCTTTCTCCCTCAGTTCGTCTTTTTTTGCAGATAGTAGTCGCTAGCCTTGCTTGGTACTGGGGTGTCAAGATAGACTTTATCTCCTTACCATTTATTGGAATTATAGATCTAGGCTGGTTCGGTGCACCTTTGACCATAGTTTGGTTAGTTGGCATGGCCAATGCTATCAACTGGATTGATGGGGTAGATGGATTAGCTGCAGGAGTATCTGGTATTTCAGCTGTAGTTATGCTTATTGTCACCCTCTTTGTAGGTAGAGAAGGAGGCGCTGGCGCAGCTTTGATTGCAGCATCTCTAGCTGGCGCTGCTTTAGGTTTTTTACGCTACAATTTCAACCCTGCTCAAATATTTATGGGTGATGGCGGATCCTATTTTATGGGATTTACTTTAGCTGGACTAGGAACTATAGGACTAGTTAAAAGCTTAGCTGTAACTGCAATTTTGCTTCCTTACCTGATTTTGGCAGTCCCAATAGTGGATATGACCTTTGTGATTCTCTCTCGCATTAGTCAAGGGCGCTCTCCTTTTCTAGCAGACAAACGCCACCTTCATCACCGACTGCTCAATGCTGGTATCTCTCAAAAATCTACCGTTCTTTTCATATATGCTCTGACTTTTTGGGTAGGTAGCCTTGCTCTAGGATTTTCCAATGTTCCTAGTGGTTGGGGTTTTGCGGTGGCGTCAACCATTATCTTGCTCTATGTTGGATGGCAAATCTGGCGAGAGAGATCAATAAACCAAGGATAAAAAATGACAGCTGAAATTATATCCGTAGGAACTGAACTACTTTTAGGAGAAATTACTAATACCAATTCCCAGTATCTAGCAGAACAATTAGCACATCTAGGTATTGCTCACTACTACCAAAACGTAGTTGGCGATAACAAAGAGCGAATAGCTCAAGTAATTGATATTGCGATCAATAGAGGAGCAAGGATCTTAATTTTTACTGGAGGATTAGGACCTACTCCAGATGATCTAACTACTGCTGCAATTGCCGAATATTTCCAGACACCCCTGGTAGAAAACCAAGAAATTCTAGCAAATATCAGCCAAAAATTTGCTGAGCGCTCTTTACCAATGAGCAACAACAATTGCAAACAAGCCCTTTTACCAGAAGGAGCCCAAATACTGCCCAACCCCAAAGGAACAGCCCCCGGTATAATTTGGCATGTGCGCAGTAATCTTTTATTGTTGACTTTTCCGGGAGTTCCCTACGAAATGATGGCTATGTGGCAGCAGACAGCCATACCTTACCTTAAAAAATTAGGTTGGGGCAAGCAGGTCATCCATAGCAAAATGCTACGTTTTTTGGGAATTGGAGAATCCACCCTAGCTGCTAAAATTGCTCCTTTTTTTGAGCTCAAAGAGCCGACAGTAGCCCCCTATGTCTCTAAAGGAGAGGTCAGACTTCGCATCAGCGCTAAAGCCTCATCAGAAAAAAGGGCTAATGAACTTATTGAACCTGTAGCAGAGCAAATCAAGGCAATAGCCGGGCTAGATTACTATGGTTGCGATGAAGATACTATTTCATCGGTTGTTGGCAATCTACTGCTTCAATCTAAACAGACAATATCAATTGCCGAATCTTGTACTGGTGGAGCCTTAGGTGAGTTGATTACTTCTACTGCAGGTAGCTCACTTTATTTCCAAGGAGGATTTATTACCTATGCCAACCAGTGCAAAATCAATTTATTAGGAGTAAATCCCAAAACTATAGAAGAATATGGGGCAGTTAGTAAGCAAGTTGCCCTTGAAATGGCTAAAGGCGCGGTAGAAAAAACCAATAGCGACTGGGCAATCAGTATCACCGGTATTGCAGGTCCCAGTGGAGGCAAAAGCAGCAAACCTGTTGGATTGGTCTATATAGGTATAGCAAACCAAAGAGAAATTCTCAAAAGCTTTGAATATAAATTCGGCAGCAACAAAGATCGCCAAACTATCCGCCAGCTGAGCGCATCTGGTGCCCTAGATCAGCTCAGACGTTTACTTATTGAACAAAAAAGACCATGAATCTTTTGAGTTTGTTAGAACAGTTAAAACAAGAAATATCCATCAAGAATCTGGTAAATTTAGCCTTATTTTATCTAGAGCAAGATGAAATCTACTGTCAATTGGGTAGCAAGTTTGCTGAAAATTTAATCTCTGAACATTCTCAGGAAATAAGCGCATATTTAATCGAACCAGATCTAGATATTGAGCTAGAAGAATTGGCAGATTATCCTGAATGGGTTAATTTTTTCCAACAAAGTACAGAAGAATTTTTTAGTGATCTGAGAAACTATCAAAGTGAGACCAAAATTGGTCTTTATATATCCCAAGGCTCTGCTGATTATCGCCTTCAATTGTTGGGATTACAACTAACAAGGCCTTTTCTAGCAAAGCAAGCAGTGATCATAGCCGATGGTGGTCATTACAGCAGCGTTAGGCAAGCAGTGAACGATTTTCTCTTACTCAATCCTGAAGCAAGCTTAGAATATTTTAACCATAAAGAGCTCTATTATTTGATAGCTTGGGACTCTCAGCAATATAAACAGGCTAATTACTCAGAAATCAAAGAAAATAATTTACTACTCAAAATATCTCAAATAGAAAATGAGATAATCGAATCGCTCTATAACAAGGCGCAAGAATATCATCTAAATGGTGAAATTATAAAAGCTCAAGAATCTTATTGGCAAGCAATTAATCTAAATCCTAAAATAGCCCCCTCTTGGTTTAATCTTGCTCTTTTATATAGTCAAAATGGGCAAGTTCAAGAAGCTCTCAATATGTTGATTAAGTCAATTGAGCTAAATCCCAATGAAAGTTTATATCACTATCAATTAGGGTTAATTTGGCAAAAGCTCAAAAGAACAGATCTTGCAATTGAAGCTTACAAAAATAGTTTAACATTACAAACTAATTTGAGTGAAGTTTATAATCAACTGGGAAATCTCTACTATCAAATAGGAGATATAGAACAAGCTGAAATTATCTATCGAGAGGGCAATAAAATAGCGCCTAATTTTGTAAGTATTTTGATTAATTTAGGAAATACTCTTTTAGTCCAAGGAAAAATAGCAGAAGCTATCAGTCATTACCAGAGAGCTAATGCTTTAACGCCAGAGAGAAAGGAAATCACAGAAAACTTAAAAATAGCAGAATATTGCTTAAAATCTTCAACTGAGGCAACTAAGTATCGAGCAAATTATTTTTACCAAAGAAAAGTCTTTGAGCAGGCAATAGCTGGTTATGAAATTTTAATAAAACAAGATCAAGCAGATAGTGTTATTTACAAAAGATTAGGTCAATGCTATGAAGCAATAAAAAAAGAACAACAGGCAGATAAAATTTATAGAGCAGGTTTAGCTAAATATCCTAAAGATTTCAATCTCAATTTTTTATTAATTAGTAATCTACAAAAAAATATTGGCGATATTGAAGGGGCGATCCAAGCAGCTCAAATAGCTATAAATAATAATCCAGACAATCTCAAGTTAAAATTTGAAAATCAAAGATTACTTCATTTAATCTATCAAACAAGTGAAGAAATAGATATATATAGATCAAGATTTACTAGAGAGCTCGAAAAATTAACAGAAGCGATCAAGCTAGATAATATTGAAGAAAAAATATCTGCCAAAGAAGCTTTAGGGCACCATACCAATTTTTTTTTAGCCTATCAAGGGCTCAATGATCTAGAACTACAAACTCAATATGGTGAATTGATTCATAAGATAATGCAGGCTAATTATCCTCATTATATTTACCAAGATAACTATAAAACCAATAATCAAAAAATAAAAGTTGGCTATATTTCTGCCTATATATACTCACATTCAGTAACCAAATACTCATTAGGCTGGCTCAAGCACCACAATAGAACAAAATTTGAGATCTATGGATATCATGTTGAATCGGTACAAGATATCATCACTGAACAGTTCAAACAATATTGTGATTATTTTTATCATATTCCCCTCAACTTAGAAATAGTGGCAGAGCAAATCTTGGCAGATCAACTAGATATTTTGGTCTATCTGGATTTGGGAATGCACCCACTACCTCTTCAATTAGCAGGCTTAAAATTAGCCCCGATTCAATGTATGGGCTGGGGACATCCGGTAACCTCTGGTTTACCAACGATTGACTACTATATATCTTCCAGTTTAATGGAGCCTACTAATGCCCAAGAGCATTACAGAGAAAAGCTAGTACTTCTTAGCAATTTAGGGATGGTCTTATCCCATCCTCAACTAACAGAAAAAAACAAAACCAGAGATGATTTTGGACTAGCTCAAGAGAAAATTATTTATCTATGCTCGCAGTCACTTTGGAAGTATCTTCCCCAGTATGATGATGTCTGGCCC
The DNA here is from genome assembly GCA_903887375.1 of uncultured cyanobacterium. GTDB lineage: Bacteria > Cyanobacteriota > Cyanobacteriia > Cyanobacteriales > Microcystaceae > CAISPN01. The sequence continues at coordinate 39,677 of CAISPN010000022.1, read as the reverse complement.
CAAATTGCCAAAGTTGTTAGCAATGCCCATTTTGTTTTTTTTAGCCATCATGGCCAAGGAGTCACCCTCGAGTTTCAAAATAGATTAGAAAGAGTTTTTGGCAAATTTGAGCTCAATTGGCAAGATTACTGCAAATTCTACTCTAGTCTACCTTATGAGCAATATTTAGAATTTATCTCTCAATGTGATGTTTTTTTAGATAGTTTTGCTTGGTCTGGGGGCATTACTGGTATAGAAGCTACTTTTTGCTCACTTGTTTTGGTAAGCTCTCCAGGAGAGATGATGCGTGGTCGCCAAGCTTACGCCTTGCTAAAACGTTTAAACATAGATGAGACAATTGCCGAAAATTCTGCTGAATATGTAAAAATTGCAGCAAGACTGGGTTTAGATAGACAATGGCGTGAAAGTATCCAAGAAAAAATGAGACAAAACAAAGAGCTGATTTTTGAAGATCTTAGCCCCATAGCAGATCTAGAATCCTTCTATGAAAACACTTATAATAAAAAACATGGAAAATTATCTTGATTTTGGTACCTACACCAAGTGGTCTGCCATTGCGACTGCGCTTTTTTTTACCTTGAGTTTAGTTGCATTTTTGGTTCGCTGGGGAATCAGGTTTCGCCTAGTTGGTGTTACCGGATTTCTGCTGGTTTTAACAGGCGGGTTATTTGGACTTAGCTTAGGGCTTTTTAAAAACGTGCAAGTTCCCGGCTCAGTTCCCTATTCAGTAGTCTATGACAATGGAGGAACCAACTCAGTTATCTCTGTAGCTGGAGATATCAGCCCATCAGAACTAGAAGCTACTCTTAAACAGGCCGCCAATAGACTTTTTTCTTACGGCAGAATCAGTGGTGAATCCGAACTGGTAATTCGCGCCCGTACGTTGGTTCATCCTCAACCAGGGGTATCCCAGCCGCTCTACCTTGGGCAAATTAAAAGAACTCCCCACAGTAATCAAAATGAAATAGAAGTTTTCCAAGATAGCTCATTTAGTAAAAAATAAAGAATCCAACAATGACCCAGAGCGCCTTTATATCAGTTGCCCCTAATCAAGTAATCAGGGGCAGAGGTATTCTCTCTCTAGAGCAAATCACTCAATTGGGAAACAATCCCTTAATAGTTGGTGGCATCAATAGTCTTTCTTTAGTTAAATCATATCTTGGCAATCTTCCGGAGGCTCTTTATAGTCCAGACTGCTCGCAAGCATCGCTAGCAAGATTAGAAAATATAGTCAAGCAGGCAAACCATGATCTCATTGTCGGGGTAGGCGGTGGCAAAGCTCTAGATACTGCTAAAGTTTTAGCTCACTATTGTAACTTGCCAGTAGTGACTATACCGACTTGCGCTGCTACTTGCGCCGGCTGGAGCGCTCTATCGAATATTTACTCAGACCAGGGAGCTTTTCTCTACGATGTCACTCTGAGAAAATGTCCAGATTTATTAATACTAGATTATCAATTAATTGAAACAGCGCCAAGAAGAACTTTAGTAGCTGGAATTGGAGATGCCATTGCCAAGTGGTACGAATCTTCAATCAGTAGTGGCACTTCAACAGATAGCCTGACCATTACAGCAGTACAAAGTGCCAGGGTACTTAGGGATATTCTCTTACAAAAATCAGTAGATGCTCTTGATAACCCAGGCAGTGGTGTATGGCAGGAAGTTGTAGATGCCACTATTTTAGTAGCAGGGGTCATAGGTGGCATAGGAGGAGCCAGATGTCGTACTGTGGCAGCCCATGCTGTACACAATGGCTTAACACACCTTGAGCAAACTCATGGAATTCTCCATGGTGAAAAAGTTGCCTATGGCATACTAGTGCAGCTAAGACTAGAAGAAATCATTCAAGATAATCAACTTGCACAATCATCTCGCCTCCAATTGCTAAAATTTTATGAAACAATAGGATTACCCAAAAGCTTAGAAGAACTCTCACTCAAAGATATCAGCTTGAGCGAATTGAGAAAAATTGCCGAGCTAATTTGTCAACAAGGATCAGATCTTCACCGATTACCTTTTAGCGTATCTCCTGAGCAACTGGTCAGTGCCATGGTCTCAACTACGGTTAATCATAAAATTTTAGGATGATAATTCAGGATAAATGACTGTATCAAAGAGTCCTTCAAATCTGATTGTTGCTTACCTACTCTGGGGTTTGGGCTTTTTTGGAATTTGCGGAATGCACCGCTTTTATTTAAATAAGCCAATTAGCGCAGTGATCTGGTTTTTTAGCTTTGGTGGTTTTTTTATAGGCCAATATCTTATTGATCCTTTTTTGATACCCAGTATGGTCAAAGAGAGAAATAGAGAATTAAGAGATATTGCCAAAGAAGATCTTTACCTGCAGGATAATCATCCTATGCGTCAATTACTCAAAGCTGCCAAACAAAATGGCAATGTGCTCTCTTTGAGTCAAGCTATTATTAGCACTAATCTAGCACCAGAAGAAACTCGAAACTTGTTAATAGAGGCCCTGAGATTGGATTTAGCTTATGTTGATAATGATCCAGTAACAGGAGCGGTGAGATATTATTTTGATATTTAAAATCAATGGAAGAAATACTGCAGAACTGGTTAATTAGTCATCCTTTAGTATCAATACTCATGCTCCCGCTACTTTGGCTACTATTGGCAGGATTGCTCAAGGTCATTGCCAATCTGAGTGAGAAGTTCTGGGTAGCCTTATTGCACTTCCCCGTTAAACTAAGCGAATTAATACTAAGTGCAATACGCAAAATTTTCAAAATTCCCCACAAAAGTTCAACAGTGCAAGAAGACCGCTTGGCTGAAATTGTCAAAAGACTAGCTGAACTTAAAAAAGAACAAGATCAGTTGTGGCAAGAGATGAATAATATTGTAGAAAACAAATAATTAAATAACCTCAATGTTTTGGTCAATGCAATGCTTTGAACTGACGTTAATTAGCATGCATGCTTGCATAATCTAAAACCATTTTCCATCAACCTTTAAGGGCTTTCCATCATTAGAAAGAAAGCCCGATTGCTAGTTGGTTACTCAGAGACGCGATTATTGCGCTGACTCTGCTCAAGTTTTTTAATATCGGCAGGTGATAGCTTCGGTCGATCAATCGTCAATACCAGTTTATTAAGTTGTCCATTGAATTGGAATGGTATTTGATAGTCTTTATCGTCCACCGAGGTAATCGTGTCTGCGCCGACATCAAAATTCTCGTCCCATGCCACAGTAAACGGTACAGTGTGATCCATTTTCTGAGTTGCGACGGTCTTTTGGTCCACCTTTAAGACGCCCGTACCACTAGCCCCAACACCACTGAGCTGATTGAAGGCTAATGTTTCTGCGCCCAGACCATCATAGTGGAAGTCGAACTCCAGCGTATGCTTGCCTGGTGGTAATGTCTCTGTCCCTTCCCAGCGAATGCGTTGAAGATTGAACAGGTTCCAGACAAAGACTGGTTTGCCTTTCAACATATAGAAGCCATAGCCACCAAAGCGACCACCCTGAGTAACAATCATGCCATCACCACCCTGGGAGGGAATATCTACATCGGCTTTAAAGTTATAAGACGAGTCAAGAATGTTGGGTGCATCGCCATGAGGAGTTCCAGTGATTACTCCAGAGTAGGTAAACACATTGCGACCAGCAGCAAAGCTAGGACGCGGGGCAAGTAATCTGGTAAAAACCGTATTGTCCAGTGGCAGTACTTGATATTTCTCCGCTTCCTGTAGGAAGAGATTCTGCAACTCCTTAAGTTTTTCAGGATATTTGTCAGCGACATTCTCATTTTGTGTCCAGTCTTTGGTAACTTTATAGAGTTCCCAGGGATATTCAAGCGGTGCAGGAGCTGGCTTAATCGTCTGCCATGGTGGACGGACAACTTTAGTGCTGGCAATCCAACCATCATGGTACAGAGCACGATCACCAAACATCTCAAAGTATTGGGTTTTATGTTTTGATGGGGTGTTAGTGTTCGACTTATCAAAAGTGTAAGCGAGACTAACCCCTTCAATCGGGCTCTGTCGAATACCATCTACCACCTCTGGCTGACTGATACCTGAGACTTCTAGGATTGTCGGCAAAATGTCAATGACGTGGTGGAATTGATTACGGATGCCACCTTTGTCTTTGATACGGGCAGGCCAAGAGATTGCCATTCCCTGTCGTACTCCGCCAAAGTGTGAGGCAACCTGCTTAGTCCAAGAGAAGGGGGTATCAAAAGCCCAAGCCCAGCCGATTGCCATATGTGGATAAGTTTTATCAGATCCCCAAGCATCATAAAAGTACTTAAGCTGATCTTCAACGGAAACCTCAACCCCGTTAAAAATAGCAACTTCGTTAGGTGTTCCCACCATTGTGCCTTCGGCGCTGCTGCCGTTATCGCCGTTAATATAGACGATCAGGGTGTTTTCCAGTTCACCCATTTTATCTAATTCCTGAATTACCCGACCAATTTCGTGATCGGTATAGGCAGTATAGGCAGCAAAAACGTCTGCCTGGCGAATGAACATTTTTTTATCATCAGGAGTAAGCTGGTCCCATTCCTTTAGAAGATCCTTAGGCCATGGAGTTAATTGGGCATCTTGAGGAATCACCCCTAGCTTTTTCTGCTTTTCAAAAATTTGCTCACGTAATTTGTTCCACCCTTGGTCAAACAGATGCAGTTTACTAATCTTGTCTATCCATTCTGGGGTAGGGTGGTGGGGTGCATGAGTACCACCAGGTACAAAATGAACAAAAAGTGGTTGATCTGGATTCGCAGCGCGAACTCTTCTCATTTGTTGGATTGCGTCATCCGCCTGAGCTGTGATCAAATTCCATTTTGGGTTGCCAACGTAGGGATAGATAGCAGTTGTATTACGAAACAGGTTGGGTTGCCACTGGTTTGCATCACCACCAACAAAACCATAAAAGTAATCGAAACCCATGCCACTAGGCCACTGATCAAAAGGACCCGCCTGACTTGATTGAAAAGCTGGAACATTGTGATCCTTGCCGAACCAAGATGTCCAGTAACCATTATCCTTTAGAATTCTGCCGATAGTTGCTTTATCTCGGGTGATAATCGAGTCATAGCCAGGAAATCCTGTAGATTGTTCTGAGATTACCCCAAAGCCTACAGAATGGTGATTGCGTCCAGTGAGCAAGGCGGCACGGGTGGGAGAACACAGCGCTGTGGAATTGAAGTTTGTATAGCGCAAGCCGTTTTGGGCAACCCAATCAAGGGTAGGAGTGGGAATCACTCCACCAAACGTGCTGGGAACACCAAAACCAGAATCATCGGTCATGATCAACAAAACATTAGGTGCTCCCTTGGGTGGTACAACTCGCGGTTGCCAATAGGGTTTGGATTGCATAGCACTGGGCTTGATCACTCCAGCAAATTTTCCAGGAGGAGGTGGTAATTGGTTTCCATTAATAGATATCGTGGCACTGGGTGAACCAGGAGTACCGTTGATTTGTTGAGCAATTACTGGACCAAAACCGATGCCAATCCCGATCAATATCAACAGGCATAGCATACTAAGCTGGAATGGTTCCAGTAGTTTAGAAAGCAGTCGCTTTAACATAGATAGCAAATGACTAAGTACAATGTTTTGGTTGTATAGTTATCAAAGGAAAACTACTTTTTCAAGATCAAATAGGCACACTTCTACTGTACCAGTTTTAATCTATTTTTCATTCATCGTACAGTCTATCATGCTTATCATATATAGGTTGATGCGCTTAACAAAAGCTTTACAGGAGAATTATGTCAATAAAGAAAACTAAGACACAATTGCTTACACTCACAACATTGTTTAGTCTTGTACTAGCCAGTCATTCAATCAGCCAAGTGCAAGCCCAACCAATTGAGAAAAGAATGCAACCAGACAGTTTTAAATATTCTACCCCTATCCCGCCTGGGGTTGCGATACCCAACCAGCTTGATACCTCCATCGGTACACTGAACTTGAGCGATGGCTTTCCATTGCCTGACACCGTTGAGAAAATCTATGACAATCTTGACCGCTCGCGTGCTCTGCAGGCTTATCTACTAGCCATTGCGATCGTCAATCAGGCAGGTATGCGTGATTCGCTACGCAAGTTCGGACCCGATAACAAAACCAACGTGATCTGGGAAAACCTAGTTGATCCCAAGACCGTGGAGCTAACAGCTAACGACAACACAATTTATAGCTTCATTTGGATCGATACAAAGAAAGGTCCGTTAGTTGTCGAAGTTCCTCCCAAAGTGTTGGGAGCAATCAATGACTTTTGGTATCGCTGGGCGGCCGATATCGGCATCACGGGTGCCGACAAAGGAGAGGGCGGCAAGTATCTGATTCTTCCACCAGGCTACAAAGGCGAAATCCCAGAAGGTTATTTCATCATACGTCCGAAAACCTACGGCAACTGGATGTTCTTTAGATCTTTTCTCGTTAACGGTGCAACCGAGCCTGGAGTTGAGTCAGTCAAGAAGCACTTGAAGATCTATCAATTGTCCGAGGCAAATAATCCGCCACCTATCAAGTTTGCCAATGCTTCAGGCTTGCCAACGAACTTTGTTGCCCCAGGTGACTATTCGTTCTGGACTTTGCTAAACCAAGTAATCCAGGAAGAACCGCCAGAGGGTTCTGACCCAACTACACTTGGACTGTTCGCTTCGATTGGTATCGTCAAAGGCAAGCCCTTCAATCCTGACGATCGAATGAAGAAGATCCTGACCGACGCTGCCAATATTGGTGCAGTGACAGCGCGAACACTAGCTTTCAAGATCCGTGAGCCTGGAGCATTCTTCTACCCAAACAGCTCATGGCGCTTACCGTTTTTTGGTGGCTACAAATTTCAAGTAGCCCCAGGCATCAATAATCTTGATGGAGCTGCTTTCTACTACTATTTCGCTACTGGTGTGACTCCAGCGATGGAAGAGAAAATAGTCGGCAAAGGCTCACAGTACCCATGGTCGCCCCTAGACTCGAAGGGCAACCCCTTTGATGGTGGTAAAACATACAAGCTGCACTTGCCACCAAACATCCCAGTGAAGGACTTCTGGTCGGTAATCGTCTATGATAACCAGACGCGCTCAATGCTACAGACCAACCAAAAAGCGCCCAGTGTGAGCAGCCAAGACAAGGGCTTCAAAGCCAATGCCGATGGCTCAGCAGACATTTGGTTCGGACCAAAAGCCCCGTCTGGCATGAAGAATAATTGGGTGCAGACAATTCCAGGCAAGGGCTGGTTCATGATACTGCGCCTTTATGGTCCATTGGAGCCTTGGTTCAACAAGACCTGGCGTCCGGGAGAGATCGAACTTCAACCATAATTTTGAGGAACTGCTCCTGAATTGGGCAGTTCAATTTTATCTCGCTTCCCTCTAGGGGAGGAGATAATTATGAGTGATCGCTCTATACATTCCCTTGACTTTATCCGCAAGGTGATTCAGCTCGGCAATAATAAAAGTCACTGCCTGCAATTCTTTAGATTGACTTTCTTGAAGAGTTTTTAAATAATCCGCAGTTAAATCTAAGCTCTGAGTAAAATCAGGCAGTGGTAAAAGATGGGCTCCCGTTTGCTGAATCTCAATCAAATTCTGTAATGTGTCGCTCACCTGTTTAATGAACTGATCCAATCCAGAAATGGGTTTAGATGGACGAAATTCATTGAGTCTTTGTCCAAGGCTAGTCACTCCATTAATAAAACTACTTACATTAATTATTAACTCCATCGTTTCTCCCACATCCGCCTGAACTCGCTTGGGTTCCTTACTCATTCGCTCGGCAGCAGCAAAAGCATTGGCATTGGCTAATTCGGCTTTACGACGACTTAAGTCCAGTGTTTTTGTACTTTGCTCTTGTCCTTGATAAGCAGCTCCAACCGTTTGAAAATAAATTAAGCTTGATTGCAGCAAAATTGTGAGTTGTCGGGGAAGGGATCGCCTCTGCCAAATCGGCCAAAGATAGTAACTAATGATAGCCACAACTCCCCCAACCAAGGTTTGGAAGACCCTTGTCTCAGCCAGTAACCCAGCCTTGGGTAAAGCTGCGTAAAGCATAACTAAAATCATCATGGTCAGCAGAAGGACGTAGAAAGCATAATTCACAAAACGGATCGCAATCGTAAGGGCAGCCACACCAATCAAAATTGTCAGAAGTATTCTGATGTCTTGAACGTATTTAACCAAACCAGTCGTCAGGATCGCTCCAAACACCGTTCCAATAAGACGTTGTACAACAGTCTGTATAGTTGCACCATAATCTGGTTTGAAGATAAACAAAACCGTTAGAGCCGCCCAATAGCCTCTTTGCCAATGTAGGCTAAGTTCTAGTAACATTGTTAAAGTGATGACAGTTGCCAGACGCAGGGCATGATTAAAGGGAATAGACTCAAACGTCCAGTTACTCTGCAAAGTTTTCCAAAAAGAGGGTGTAGATGAAGTAAAGGGAACTGATTTTAGAGAAGTTTTCACTGTCCGACCTGGATCAAGAAGCAGATTAATCGTATAATCAACCTCCTTTACCAGATTTTTCAGAGAGTCGAGGATTTGCGGTAGATGGAGCGCCATTGAGTGCTGAGAATTCTTCCACTGGTATAACTTCTTAGTTAAGTCCTGCATCTCTAGATTGATAGTAGTCAATGCTGTTTTAGTCTCTTTAGCAACTTTTTGGCGATCTTCGAGATCCCTTAACTGAAGAACCTGATCAAGAGTTTTAATAGCTTTTTTAAAAGCTTGGAGTGTCTCTTGTAGATCAAGTCGAATCTCAGCAAACTGAGGCATCTTGCCTAACGTCACAATCAATTGCGTCAAAGCAATCATTTCCCGATACAATTCAGTTATCTCTTGAATCAGCAAGAGAAACCATTCGCTTTGAGATTGAGAGATTAATTGAGTCTTATGAACCTGTTTCCACAGATCGCGAGTTTTGGCGATTGCCTCTCCAGTTTTATACTGAGCTTGAGACGTTACTACCTCCCACTGTCCATTGTCATCAGCTATTTGTGCTTGTATGATAGTTTCTAGAAAATTAGTAAGGCTGCGGTAGCTGGTAATAAGCGCCTCCTTAACAGGTCTGTAAGGATTTAAAAACCATGCTGTTAAGGAGAGGAGCAGTCCCCACATACCAGAGAGCAAAATCAACCAGAATCTCTCTGCTGCAATCTCCAGATTGCTAGGAAAGTGATTCGAGATTAACCAAAAGATAATAATCGGTTGTCCAATAGCAGTTACAATATTTCCATAAATACTTAGTAAGGTTATGCTCCACACCAATAAGAAGGTTAAAAAAATAAATAGCCAAGGAATATTAGTACTCATGCTTCCTAACCCCATTGCAACTGCGCATCCTAGTGTTGCAATTACTATTGACATGAACTTATCTCGATAACTGCTAGCGATGCTGCCAAGGAAAAGGTAAATGAAAAAAGCAGCCAAGGAAGGCAAGATACTGAGGCTCAAATATCCAGTAATTTGACCAACTAACAAAGGCAGAGCAAAAGCAATACCCCCCAAGATTCCCTGGGTGAGTCTTAGATTACTCAAATCAAGACGAAGAACAGATAAAAAGTACTTCATATTATCTAGAGGTTTCTTGAGCAAACCTAAATCAAACTACTAGTTCACTCTCATCGTTCACTTAAACTTATCATGAAGTTGACGAAAAATATCTATTCAGAATTAGTATTTATGTATAAGATAAAAAATAGTATTAACTGCTAATTAAAGTAATAATTAATCTTTATGTAAATTTTATGAAGATAAATAAATTCCGAAGATATGCTTTAAACCTTAGTGAAGAAAATCGATTCTTAATTTTTGTAATTACTTCTATTTTTGTATTTTTAATATTTCTAGATCCATTAGGTTGGAAAATATCCTTATTATTGTCATGGGTGATTGGTAGTATTTTTTACCTAGTATTGGCATTTACATTGATATTGACCGTCGATGGAGAGTTTACTAAGAGAAAAAATTTAAACCTTAAATCAAAACTAAAGCTATTGATTTTAATGGTAGCTATAATGACATTGCTTAGCCTTTTGGGTGTCGGCGTACTACTTAATTCCTTGATACACCATCGAAAGGATATAGTTGATTATATATTCCCATTCTCACTTAGTATTCTTGCCATAATATTGTCCTGGTTAATAATAACCACTAAATTTGCAATTTATTATTGTCGGCTTTTCTATGATGTCAAAGATAAAAATGGGATCCCTTATGAAAATGGTATACATGGAGGTTTAATTTTTCCAGGAACCAATCTTCCATGCTATTTAGACTTTTTCTATCTAGCATTCACCGTTTCTTTAGGGTATTCTGTCAGTGATGTAAATGCAAATAAAACAGCAATGAGAGGAATTATTATAGTACAAAGTTTTTTTTCATTTATTTTCTTCTCAACTGTTTTTTCAATTTTTCTGAATACTATTATCAGTTTGGTTCCGTCCTAGCCTTCTATTAAAGAAATTAAAAGATTTGTTACTAAGAATATTGATTTTTTCATTGAAATATGTACTTACGTTATATGCTTTATGGTACTAAATTAACAGTCTTACAATGTTTTTGTCAATCTCATGGTGCAATTTTAGGCCAGTCAAGGATTGCGAGATAGAAAAATCTTTTTTTACTTAAATAATTTAAATTGGAAATCTTTTGAGCAAGGTGATAGCCTCTCTTGCTTTACCAATCAAAGAAGAAGGAATATGGGGAATCTGGGGAATTTGCCAGAGTACATCAATAGTTCTTCTAAATAACCTGACTAAATCTCCCTCATCGAGACTGGTATTTTCTAGCAGTTGCTGCCACTCAAGACCCATTGCCCATTGCTCAACTAGACCAAGTAATTGAGTCTCTAACCACACCGGTATAGTAATATCATGATGACTCTGGGCTTGATACAATTTACGGCGAATCTCTCTTAAAGTCAAATCAGGATGATTTGATAAAGAAGTTTTAAAACAATCTAATACCTCCACAGAGCATTGGTAATTAGTCCAAGTTTCAGGGCGCAGAGGTTCGGTAATTAGAGCACTAAGTGCAGCAGCCAAATGAGGAGCTTCTAGATTATCAAAGGCTCCTGAAGCCAAAGCCAAACCTACCCACAGTTCATTTTCTCCCCTGATAGCAGCAGCAGCTTCGCCCAAACTAGTAGGTAAATAACCATCTAAGGCCTTAAACTGTCTCAAGATTTCAATCAAATTTAGAAACTCTTCCCAATAGTAAGATTTACGAGACTGGTGTTTTTTGAAGTTGATCTGCTCTTGGTGAAGTTGTTCGCGCAAAAGTAACCTTTGATGATGAATTTTTAAAAGACGTCCTGGATTTTTACGCTTAGAAAGGGGATGCTTTTCTAATTGAGCTTGAACTGATAGAAGACTTTCTCTCTGTTGGATTACTTCTGGTGGCATAGGGGCTCTATTTAAGTTTAATTGAGCCAACTTTTCTATCACAAAAATGGTACTTTCATCACTACGCGGCCCTGGGCCAAGATTGAGACTTTCAAGATCTGGCAGAAAAATTTGCTCAATCAAAGAAAGTGGAATATTAGAGGGAATAATCTCTAAAACATCTGATGCTGGCGCAATATACCAGCGATTATCACTTCCCAAACAAATTAGATCATCTCCTAAGCCTGAACCATGGCGTCTGGCTATTAATACTGCAGCAACCGGCTCTTTTAAAGGGATATGTTTACCCTTGAGATAAACAATACTGCCCAAGGCAAGTTTACCAACTTGCGAAATAGTTTCTTGAGCTAGGAGTTCTTGGGCTTGCTGCTTGAGTAGTTTGAATATATGCTCTTCAATCCTAATTCTTTCTTTTAATTTTTCATAGCTGCTAAATTCCTCAGGAGCAGTACCAGCTAATTCCACATTGAGCTTAGCTAGAGCGGTATTCAACTCATTAATCGACTGTCTTTGAGGCTCTAGGCGCAAGCCCGATAGATATTCAGCAAAACTACTTTCTAGAAGATCTTTTGCCTCTTCAATGCTGTGTTTTTGTAGCAGATTGAGAACCATACCATAAGAGGGGGTAAAACAGCTTTTGAGAGGTTCTACTTTAGCCGTTGCCAGGTAAGAGGCTTCTCTAACTCCTTCATAGGGAGATTGAATAGTAACAACATAGCCAACCTCATCTTTTCCCCTTCTGCCAGCTCTACCGGCAATTTGGACAAATTCAGAAGCTGTGAGCATACTATGTCCATCATCAGTTCTTTTAGAAAGCGCTGAGATGACTGTAGTTCTTGCTGGCATATTTATCCCGGCTGAAAGAGTAGCTGTGGCAAATACTACCTTAACCAATCCAATTTCAAAAAGCTTTTCTACTAATTCTTTCCAAACTGGCAAAACACCAGCATGATGCATAGCGATCCCTCTAGAGAGAGATTCTAATTGCTCTAGTCTGACAAATTCGGTATTTTTGACAATCAGATGAAAAAGCCCCTGTTTGATTGAGAGATTTTCTTGCAAAAAATCCAGCAGTTGTTCGCGAGCCTCAAAAGGATTAGCTAAAAAATCCATTAATTTAGGGTACAAAGGAGAAGAATTCTCTTGTAAAAATGTGAGGATTTTATCTTGCAGTTCAATATTCTCCTCCAAAAAGAAATTGAGCAAATGATAGATCAATTCTTTAGCTTCATTTTCATTGACTAAATCGAGAGTATTAATTTCTTTAAGAGCCTGTTCGCATCCCCTGCGACTAAATATCACATAGATAGCAGGCAATAAATTTCTAGCTCTGAGCTGCTCAATGATTGTGCTGACGCTGGGACAGTCATCCCTTCTTAATCTTCTTCCTTTTGGTATTTTTGCCTTTAATTTAGGATTGAGCTTGTTATTCTTATTATCTAAAAGGGGATATAATCCTTCTTTTGTACTGAATAAAAACTGTAAAGGTACTGGTCGAAAATCTGAATTTACTAATTCACAACTATTTTCAGCTTGATTAGATTTGCCCTGTAGCCTTACTCTATTGATCCAGTCTGTTAATTCTTCTGGATTGCCAACACTTGCTGATAGGGCCAATATCTGAATAGTTTTTGGGCAGTAGATGATCGATTCTTCCCAGACAGTACCTCTGCCACGATCACTGATGTAATGACACTCATCAAGAACTACTATACCCACATCTTCTAAGGAGGTTCCTACCTGACCTATAGGAGTTTCGTAGAGCATATTGCGAAAAATCTCTGTGGTCATTACAACGATAGGAGCATCAGGATTAATCAAAATATCGCCAGTGATCAATCCTACTTTATGAGAATTTTCAAAATGGGTTTGAAAATCTCGAAATTTTTGATTAGAAAGGGCTTTAAGAGGTGTTGTATAAAATAACCTTTTACCACAACTAATCGCTCGGTAGATGGCATACTCACCAATTACAGTTTTACCCGAACCAGTAGGAGCGCAAACTACCACCGATTTTCCCTCATCTAAACAAGCTATTGCTTTTTCTTGAAACTTGTCTAATTTAAAGGGAAAAATCTCTTTGGGATCCAAAGGAGGAAGATTAGAGGTAATCATTTAACTATAATAATTGGACAGATCTATTGCTCTGCTTGAGATTTAGCCGCTTGAGCGGATTGTTCTATAACCGCTCCGAGTTGTTCATTCATATCGTCCATAGAAGAGCGAATCTGAGCAATCTGGTCTTCTAGGTTGCGCCGGGGATTACTCCCTTGTTTTTCTCGCTTAAACTTTAGTAAGCTTATATCCTCACCCTCTGGTAAATTTTTCTGCCAAGCGATAGCAAATACCCCGCCTAGGACTGAACCAAAAATAGCGCCTACTAAAAATCCACCTGCAAACTTCCCTTCTCCACTCATTATCTATAATATCCCTTTATTAATTTAAGTGCCAAATGCGCGATCACCTGCATCCCCTAGACCAGGAACGATAAAACCATTTTCATCTAGCTCTGGATCAATCATAGCCAGATGTATCTGCAAATCGGGGTATTCTTTCGCTAATTTTTGTAAGGCTTGATGGGAAGCAATAGCCGAAATTACTCTGATATTTTCTATTTGTCCTGCTCTATTGGAGATTTCTTGGAGGCAACGAGCCAGAGAGCCCCCGGTAGCCAACATAGGCTCAAGAACTAAAATATGGCTCTCTGGAGTAAACTGCGTTGGTAATTTATTGAGATAGCAAGTATTTTCTAATGTATTTTCATCTCTGACCAAACCGAAATGATAAACAGGAGCATTACTAAAAGGCACAACAGATTGAACACCTTCTAAGAAAGATAACCCTGCGCGCAAAATAGGAACAATAACAGGTTTGATTCTAGGATCAATTACAGTAGCTTGAGCTATGGACAAAGGAGTCTCTAGTTCGGTATCTACCGTAGTTAACCAATGGCGTGTAGCCTCATAGGTTAACCAACGGCCCAACTCCACCATTGCCGTTTTAAATAGAGGAGTCGGACTGTATTTATCCCTAGCTACTGCTAGCCAATGCTTAATAAGTGGATGTTCTGGAACATAGACACGTAGTTGTATGGACATAGAGAAATATAGGGAATAATTTAGAGGGAATAGTCAATCTAGCTATTCCCAAAATGCTTAACCTCTGGTTTTTTGTGACCAAACGCGGGTAGGCAATCCCCAAATATAGATGAAGCCTTCTGCTGCTTTGTGATCAAATTGATCATCTGAACCATAGGTTGCCAGATCTGGAGCATAGATTGAATTTTCGGAAAAGCGACCAACTACTTGAGCATTGCCCTTAAATAGTTTAATACGCACTGTGCCGGTAACGCGCTTTTGGGTCTCTTCAATAAAGGCATCTAAAGCCTCTTTAAGCGGACTATACCAAAGTCCACGATAAATCAATTGACCGTATGTATCTTCAATTCCCCTTTTATACTGGGTTACATCTCCAGTGAGGGTAAGGCTTTCTATGTCTCGGTGAGCATCAATCAGTACAAGTAAAGCAGGCGCTTCATAAATCTCGCGAGACTTGATCCCGACTACCCGATTTTCGATCATATCCAGTCGACCGATACCGTGATTGCCTACTTTTTCATTAAGCTGAGTTATCAGTTGAACTGGATCGAGGGCTTGACCATTTAGGCTGACAGGATAGCCACCTTCAAAACCTATTTCGACATATTCAGGTTCATCTGGAGTGTCTTTGATGGCTTTGGTCATCAAATAAATTTCTTCTGGTGGTTCAGTATAAGGATCTTCTAAAGGTCCAGCCTCAATACTTCTACCTAGCAAATTGCGATCAATACTAAAGGGAGAAGATTTTTTTACAGGAGATTCAACGCCAAATTTCTCACCATAAGCTATTGTCTCTTCACGGCTCATTCCCCATTCTCTAGCGGGAGCCAAAATTTTTAAATTGGGATTGAGCGCGGTGATGCCCAAATCAAATCTGACTTGATCATTTCCTTTGCCTGTACAACCATGGGCAACGGCATCAGCTCCATATTTTTCAGCCGCACTTACTAACAATTTGGCAATCAAAGGACGAGCCAAAGCTGTAGAAAGGGGATAACGATTTTCGTAAAGAGCATTAGCTCTAATGGCAGGAAAAGCATAATTTCTAACAAAATCTTCCTGCGCGTTTTCTACTAGGGACTCTATCGCACCGCAGCGAAGGGCTTTTTCTTGAATAGGACCAAGTTCATCACCTTGTCCTAAATCTGCAGCTAGGGTGATAATTTCTTCTACACCCCATTGGTGTTTAAGATAAGGAATACAGACAGAGGTGTCTACTCCACCTGAATATGCCAAAACTACTTTATTAGCGCGACCCATAGGTACCTTTTAAAAATATTCAATATGCCATTTTACTTTAGTCTGGAAGCCTAAAACAGTGCGTATTTGAACATTTTGACAAGCTAATTGACCTTCAAGGGAGCCAAATATTAACTTGCCCAGATATACAATATAGGGGTATAGCTCTAATTTGACCGGTTCTCAATGGCTGCTGTTAAAAATTCCCCTACTCCTTTTTTAAAAAATAGTTTTTTCTCAATAATCAAGTTAGTTGCCGATCTCAGACTAGCAATTGCCCTATTGCTGATTATTGCCCTATTCAGTATCAGTGGTACTGTGATCGAGCAAAGTGAGAGCCAGAGCTTTTATCAGCAAAATTATCCAGAAAATCCAGCTCTTTTTGGTTTTTTAAGCTGGAAAGTGATTCTTTTTTTGGGATTAAACCATGTATATAGTACCTTTTGGTTTATCTCTATCCTAGTGCTTTTTGCTCTAAGCTTGACAACCTGCACCTTTACAAGACAATTACCTGCTCTAAAAGCCACTAAAAACTGGAAATTCTACCGGCAAGTACGTCAATTTCAAAAGCTAGCTTTCAGTAGCCAAATTGACAATGGCAATATTGAATCAATTGAGCAAATTTTAAAAAAAAGTGGCTATAAAACATTCCAGGAAAATAACTCTTTCTATGCTCATAAAGGGATTTTGGGTAAAGTGGGACCTATTATTGTGCATATTGCCATGCTGGTTATAATAGCTGGAGCTATTATGGGAATTTTAACTGGTTTTGTGGCCCAAGAGATGATCCCAAGTGGACAAACTTTTGAGATTAAAAATATTTTTAAATATGGCGTCTTTTCTAGCTCATATCTGCCCAAAGATATAGCAATCAAGGTTAATCGCTTTTGGATTGATTACGGAGCCAATGGCAATATTGAGCAGTTTTACTCTGATTTATCTGTAGTCGATCCTGATGGCAAGGAGCTAGATCGCAAAACCATCAAGGTCAATGAACCTTTAAGGTACAAAGGTGTAACCTTCTATCAAACTAACTGGTCCATTGCCGGAGTCAAAGTGCAACTCAATAACAGTCCAATTTTTCAACTACCAATGGCCCCGCTTAAAACCAAAAATAACGAAGGACAAATTTGGGGAACCTGGGTACCAACTAAGACTGATTTGAGTGAAGGAATTTCCCTAATTGCCAAAGATTTGCAAGGAACAGTTGTCGTCTATGATGGCAAGGGGCAACTAGTCAGTGCTATGCGTGAGGGGATGATACTCCCAATTAATGGAGTCAATGTCAAATTAGTAGAATTAGTAGGTAGTACGGGATTGCAGATTAAAGGAGATCCTGGAGTTCCTCTGGTTTATTTAGGCTTTGCACTGCTGATGTTGGGCGTAGTGATGAGCTATCTTTCCTATTCACAAATCTGGATTTTGCAAGAAGGTAACTCAATTTATATTGGGGGCAAGACTAATCGCTCCCAAGTAGTTTTTGAAAGAGAATTTCTGCAACTGCTAGAAAAAGCTGCTTAAAAAATAACCCGGCTGAGACTTATAATTAGTTTGTTGCGCAATCTAGTTAGAAAATGAGCAAATTAGACAGTAAAGAACCAATTAAAGTCGGTGTGCTAGGTTTTGGCGGACTGGGACAGGCAGCAGCTAGGGTTTTATATGGCAAAAAACAGATGAAGTTCGTAGCCACAGCTGATTTGCATGGCTATCTATACCAAAAAGAGGGAATCGACGCTGAACTGGCAATTAAAGCGCATCGTGAAAGAGGTACGATTGGACATTTGGGTAAACTTAGTACTGATTCGATTAAAGAGTTGATTCAAATAGCAGATGTAGATGGCTATTTCATGGCTCTGCCTAATTTACCCAACACATTCATCTCCGATGTGGTAGATCTTTTTCAAGCATTAGGCTGGCGCGGAGTTTTGGTAGATGCCCTCAAGAGAACTAGCGCTTTAGAATTGATGTTGCTCAAGCAAGAAAGCTTACAAAAAGCCGGGATTACCTATCTTTCAGGTTGTGGTGCTACTCCAGGGCTATTGACTGCTGTAGCAACTATTGCAGCCCAAAGTTATAGTGAAGTACATCAAGTTGAAATTACTTTCGGTGTAGGAATTGCCAATTGGGAATCCTATAGAGCCACCATACGCGAGGATATTGGACATTTGGCAGGCTATAACATAGAACAAGCTAGAACCATGAGCGATCAAGAAGTAGAGGCGCTACTTGAATCGACAAATGGCATTCTCAAGCTAGAAAATATGGAACATGCAGATGATTTGATGCTAGAGAGATTGGGAATTTGCTCACGAGATCAAGTCAAAGTAGGTGGAGTGGTAGATACCCGCAATGCCAAAAAACCCCTGAGCACCAATGTCAAGGTGACTGGCAGAACCTTTGAAGGCAAAATTTCAACTCATACTTTTATCCTAGGGGATGAAACCAGCATGGCAGCCAATGTCTGTGGACCGGCTTTTGGCTATTTAAAAAGTGGCATAGCCCTACAACAAAGACAAATTTACGGAGTTTTCACAGCAGCAGAAGTTATGCCTCAGTTTGTTAGCTGAAGCATAACTTACTAGTTAAGTTATTACTGTAGGTGCTTGTCTTTCTGTGTAATAGGTTATCTTGGCAAGATCTTGAGCAATATCAATTAAAGTTGCTAAGGCCTTTTGGGTATCGAGGTTATGCTTAGATGAGTCAACTTCGTAAGACTCTATATATACCCTCAAGGTAGCTCCTTTAGTGCCAGTACCTGAAAGACGCAAGACAATTCGAGAGCCATCAGAAAAGCCAATTCTTATACCTTGATTATTAGTCACACTGTGATCAACCGGGTCAGTATAACTGAAATCATCAGCATACTCAACCTGATAAGAGCCATATTTTTGACCAGGTAAGCTAGGAAGTTGTAAACGCAGATTATTTACTAGCTCATTGGCTCTATCTGAACTAACTTCCTCATAGTCATGCCTAGAGTAATAGTTTCTGCCGTATTCAGACCAATGTTGACGCACTATAGCCTCAACTGATTCGCGGCGCACTGCCAAAATATTCAACCAGAATAATACAGCCCAAAGACCGTCTTTTTCGCGAATATGATTAGAACCAGTACCAAAACTTTCTTCTCCGCAAAGAGTAGCCCTAGAATCATCTAGAAGATTGCCAAAAAACTTCCAACCAGTAGGAGTTTCATAACAAGGTAAATTGAGCCGCTTGGCTACGCGATCTACTGCCATACTAGTAGGCATAGACCTCGCTACGCCAGATAATCCAGCTTTATACCCGGGCACCAGCTGAGCATTAGCTGTCAGCAGAGCAAGACTATCACTAGGGGTGACAAAAAAGTTGCGTCCCAAAATCATATTGCGATCACCATCACCATCGGAAGCCGCCCCAAAATCAGGAGCATTCTGGGCAAAGAGAATTTCCACTAGATCATGGGCATAGACTAAATTGGGATCTGGATGTCCTCCGCCAAAATCTTCTAAGGGAACACCATTGATTACTGTACCAACTGGCGCGCCGAGTCTCTGTTCAAAAATTTTCTGCGCGTAGGGACCAGTCACCGCATGCATTGAATCTATACAAAGACGAAAAGAATTAGATTTAATTAAATCAACAATTTGATCAAAATCAAAAATATTCTCCATCAACTTGAGATAGGAGGCTACTGAATCAATCACCTCAACTTGCATTAAGCCCAATTTAAAAAAGCCAGGGCGATCTATATTGATATCAGATGCTTCTAGAATTTTATATTCCTGAATCTGCTTAGATTTAGCATAGATAGCTTCAGTAACTTTCTCAGGTGCTGGACCACCATTACCAATATTGTATTTGATCCCAAAATCACCATCAGGACCACCTGGATTGTGACTAGCTGAAAGAATAAAACCGCCAAAGGCTCCATTTTCCCTGATCACACAAGAAGTAGCAGGAGTAGATAAGATACCATTACAACCAACTAATACTTTACCTACGCCGTTGGCAGAGGACATCTTGAGAATTGTATTAATTGCAGTACGATTATAGAAACGTCCATCTCCACCAAGGACTATAGTCTGACCCTGATAGCCATCGAGACTATCAAATACAGATTGCACAAAATTTTCTAGATAATTAGGTTGCTCAAACACTGTAACTGCCTTGCGCAAGCCAGAAGTGCCCGGTTTTTGATCAGCAAAAGGAGTAGTTTTAACTGTACGAATGGACATAATATAAAATTGACAAAGTATTAGCTCATGACTATCTTACATTCTTTCTAGTGTCTTGATTCCTAGGAGTGAAAGTCCAAGGCGTAAGGTATTGGCAGTTAGATAACATAAACCCAAACGAGAAGATCGAAGTGGCTCGTTTGATTTGAGTACTTGACAATTTTCATAAAATTTATTAAACTTTCTACTGAGCTCATAGAGGTACTCGCAAAGTCGATTAGGTTGCAGTTCTCTTTCTACTTGCTCTAAAACCTCTGGTAATTCTAATAGAGCTTTAGCTAGAATAACCTCAGTTTCATCTTCAAGGATAATTTGTGGAGAAGAGGTAGTAATAAACTGTTGATTGACTTGGTTCTCTCTATTAATACCCTGAATCCTAGCATAGGCATAGAGCATATAAGGAGCAGTATTCCCTT
Organism: uncultured cyanobacterium; assembly: GCA_903887375.1. Classification (GTDB taxonomy): domain Bacteria; phylum Cyanobacteriota; class Cyanobacteriia; order Cyanobacteriales; family Microcystaceae; genus CAISPN01. The sequence continues at coordinate 19,343 of CAISPN010000022.1, read as the reverse complement.
GCAGGGCAAGCATTTTATCAAAACTAAATATATAATTACTGATACGATTTTGGCTCAAATCAGCATATTTGACCGCACCAATTCCAACTTTTTGCGCTACTTCATCGATAAAATCTTGAGTCTCAGTTCTATTTTCTTCAAGCAATCTAGTTTGCAGATCATCTCGAGCTCTTTTAACTGCCTCGGTGAGTAAATCTTTTAATTTGACAGTTTCTCCTGAGCGGGTTTTTAATTTTTTACCATCTTCACCCTGGACTAAACCAAAAGGAACATGTATCGCTTCTACCTTTTGCGTTAGGATTTTGGCTTTTTTGGCAACTTGAAAAACTTGTGCAAAATGATCGCACTGACCAGCATCAGTAACATATATAATTTTATCTACGCCATCTTTTAGTACTCTATATTCCAAAGCTGCTAGATCTGTTGTGGCATAGTTATAACCACCATCAGATTTTTGAACAATCAAAGGAAGTGGTTGGCCATCTTTATTATTAAAGCCTTCTAGAAATACACAATGAGCGCCTTGATTTTCTTCTAATAATTGTTGGGAGCGTAAAAGTTCAATAATATGCCCTAGATAAGGATTATAAAAAGATTCACCCCTTTCTATTAAACTGATATCTAAAATATTATAGATTTTTTGAAACTCTTGGCGAGATTGCTGACAAAGTAAATTCCAAGCTTTAAGACTATTACTATCCCCAGATTGCAATTTAACTACTTCTAATCTGGCAATTTCTTTAAAAGGTTCATCATGATCAAATCTCTCTTTTGCTTTTTTATAAAAATTAACTAAATCTCCTAGATCTAACGCGTCAGGCTTAGTTAAAGCATCGGGATAAGCCTCTGTTAAATAGGCTATGAGCATCCCAAATTGAGTACCCCAATCTCCAACATGATTGAGCCGCAGAACATCATGTCCTCTAAATTCCAATACTCTAGCTAAACAATCTCCTATAATCGTTGATCTCAAATGTCCAACATGCATTTCTTTAGCTATATTGGGACTAGAAAAATCTACAATTATTTTTTGAGGAATATCAACTTTATCGATTGCTTGAGCAAGAGATGTTTTTAACAATTGCTCTAAGGAATTTTCTAAATATTCTTTTTTTAAAGTTAAATTAATAAATCCAGCACCAGCTATTTCAGGAGGTAAACAAAATTCATCTATTTCCAAATTATCGATAATTTTTTGAGCAATATTTCTCGGCTTATCTCCCACTTTTTTAGCAAGAGAAAGAGCAATATTACATTGATAGTCACCGAATTGGGGATTAGAGGCAGGAAAAACCAGGTTCTCAGGCAAATCTAGCCCAATACTATGGTACTTTTCAATTGCTATGATAAATTTTTGATTTAATTGTTTAATAAGCGAGCGCATTGTATCTTTTAGCCTAAATTACATAGTATAATATTTCTTAACATTTTCTCAAGATTTACATCTGTGCAAATTAGCATTAACGCAGAAACCACAATAGAAAGAGCTAAGCGCTCTTTGATCTGTTCTCCTTTTTGCTTAGCATTATTCGCAAGCATGTTGGAAGGGAGTGTTTCTCTTTTTTCAATTGCTGGGAGCAATGGTCTCAACCATGGATATACCAAAAAAAAGATGAGTGAAATATCGGTCGATAGTGAACTTGACTGGTTGATTCAAACTGGGGTTCTAAGAAGAGAAGTAGATGGCCAAGGTTTAACCGATAGTTTTAGATTAACACCCTTGGGCAAAAAAATAATTATGAACTACAAAGAAACAGAAAAAAATTTTCCCAAAGCCTTTATTTGGCAGAGAATAGCAAATTTTTATAGTCGTTGGTTCAGGCTAGCAATCTAAAGCCTAAACTGCAATAGCCTATAATATTAGAAATCTCTTTTGTGATATTGTCGTTTTTCACAATTAACCTTAAGCATTCAACGATTTAAACTCATACAAGTAACATGCAATTAAGCGAAATTACGCATCCAAACCAGTTACATACCCTATCAGTTCGTGAATTAGAAGATATAGCACGTCAGATTCGCGAAAAACATCTGCAAACTGTAGCGGCAACTGGGGGGCATTTAGGTCCAGGATTGGGTGTAGTAGAACTGACTATCGCATTGTATTTCACTCTTGATTTAGATAAAGATAAAGTAATTTGGGATGTTGGTCACCAAGCCTATCCTCACAAGTTGCTCACAGGAAGATTCAAAGACTTCCATACCCTCAGACAAAAAGATGGAATTGCTGGCTATCTTAAAAGATGTGAAAACAAATTTGATCACTTTGGAGCAGGTCATGCTTCTACTAGTATCTCAGCTGCTTTGGGAATGGCCCTTGCTCGAGATGCCAAAGGAGAAGATTTTAAATGTATTGCCATAATTGGGGATGGCGCTTTGACTGGAGGGATGGCATTAGAGGCAATCAACCATGCGGGACATTTACCTAATACCAACGTAATGGTAATTCTCAATGACAATGATATGTCTATATCACCGAACGTTGGAGCAATTTCTCGCTACCTTAATAAAGTCAGACTAAGTGGGCCTGTGCAATTTATTTCAGGAAATATTGAAGAGCAGCTCAAGCATTTACCATTTTTTGGAGATTCTCTCACACCAGAGATGGAAAGAGTAAAAGAGGGAATGAAACGTTTAGCTGTTCCAAAAGTAGGCGCAGTGATTGAGGAATTAGGTTTTACCTATTTTGGTCCTGTAGATGGACATAATATTGAAGAGCTAATTGATACCTTCAAACAAGCTGGCAAAGTTAAAGGTCCAGTTTTCGTCCATGTAGCTACTATCAAGGGCAAGGGTTATGACATAGCTGAAAAAGATCAAGTAGGTTATCATGCTCAAAATCCCTTTAATTTAGCTAATGGTAAAGCTATTCCCTCAAGCAAACCAAAACCTCCTTCCTACTCGAAAGTTTTTGCCCATGCTCTAACATCATTAGCCAGCAATAATCCTAAAATTATTGGTATCACCGCGGCAATGGCTACTGGAACAGGACTTGATAAATTACAAGCCAAACTTCCTAAACAATATATAGATGTTGGAATTGCTGAACAACATGCAGTTACCTTAGCTGCTGGGTTAGCCTGTGAGGGAATGCGCCCTGTTGTAGCTATCTATTCAACATTCTTACAACGAGCCTATGACCAGATTATTCACGATGTTGCCATTCAAAACCTACCTGTCTTTTTCTGTTTAGATCGAGCTGGAATTGTAGGCGCTGATGGCCCGACGCATCAGGGGATGTATGACATATCATACCTAAGATGTATTCCTAATATGGTAATAATGTCTCCTAAAGATGAGGCAGAATTACAACGTATGATAGTTACAGGAATTAATCATACTTCTGGACCAATTGCTATGCGCTATCCTAGGGGCAATGGTTTTGGAGTTCCCCTGATGGAAGAAGGTTGGGAGCCAATAGAAATTGGTAAATCTGAAATACTCCGCACTGGAGAAGATTTGTTGTTTATCGGTTATGGAACCATGGTCTATGTTGCTCTGCAAGCGGCAGAAATACTGAGTGAACATGGTATTGAGACAACTGTGATTAACGCCAGGTTTGTCAAACCGCTAGATAGCGAATTGATAATTCCTTTAGCCGAGCGAATTGGCAAAGTAGTCACACTAGAAGAAGGCTGCTTGATGGGAGGATTTGGCTCGGCAGTAGCTGAAGCACTTTTGGATAATAATATCTTGGTTCCTCTCAAGCGTTTTGGTGTTCCTGATATTTTAGTTGAACATGCTAAACCTGAGCAATCTTATCAAAGTTTAGGTTTGACTGGTTCTCAAATAGCCCAAGAAATTATCCAGATCTATTTTTCTCAAGTTGCCTCTAAAGAGCTAGAACAAAAACACTCTTAAACTGGAGCAGTGGAGCAGACAAAATAAAATAGGAAAATCATATATTATTACCGCCTCTGCTCCACTTAGTACACTATAAGGTTCTTATATACTATTTTATGGCTGTGAAAATAGCCAGAAGAACTAAAAGAGTATTTACTAGATAGAACACACCCACTACTTGAGTTTCCTGCCATCCACTCAGCTCGAAATGATGATGAAGTGGTGCCATTTTTAAAAGTCTCTTCCCTTTGCCATCAGGACCTTTGGTTAGCTTGTAATAGCTTACTTGGGCAATTACACTGATTGACTCTGCAAAAAAAATTCCACTGATTATTAAAAGTCCCCAAAGTTGTCCGCTCAAGATGGCAACTGCAGCTAATGCTCCTCCCAAAGTCAAAGATCCGGTATCTCCCATAAATACCTTGGCAGGGTGTCGATTGTGCCAAATAAAGCCTAAACAAGCTCCAGCAAAGCAAGCACAAAATATTGCCAAATTGGGTTGATTTGGGACAATAAGTAAGGCTAAGCCAATAAAAGCAATTGCTCCAGTTCCTCCAGCTAGACCATCTACTCCATCTGTTAAATTGGTGGCATTACTTTCTGCAGTCATAGCAAAACCTGCTAAAGGCCAAAAAAGCACTCCTAGCGGTAATATTATTTTGCCTGGTAAATTAACACTCGTAATTTGTTCTAGAGAGCTACTTTTACTCAAATAAAGATAGACAATAAAAAGTGTAGCAACCAATATCTGTAAAAACAGTTTGGTTTTAGGGGAAATTCCCTTATTTGAGCGTTTGCGCAATATCACCCAATCGTCATACCAGCCTATTGCCATATAGCCTAAGCTAACTAAACAGACTGCCAATACGTCTGAATTTAAATGAGAAAATGCTAGAGAAACCAGCAAAGCTACAGGCACAAAAAAAATCCCACCCATGGTAGGAGTTCCTGCTTTTTTTAAATGACTTTGGGGTCCGTCTTCTTGAATTATTTGAGATGCCTTTAATCTCCTTAAATAGGGAATTACTAATAAGCCTAGGAGCAAGCTGACAAGAGCAGAGATAATTAAGGGCAACAGCAACAGTTGAACTAAAGAGCTCAGTCCAACTGTTAAACCAAATAATATCAAGGTCAATAAAACAAACAGAGATTGCCCTGTAATCGACATTATTTCTTAGAGTTCCTCTTCAAAATCATCCTCGTCTAAACCTAGATCTAGTCCATCATCATAACTAGATTCATCATCGATAAGTCCAGATATATCTATATCTTCATCTAAAACTATTCTGGTTTTTTCTTCTTCCTCTTTATCATCGCGCTGCATCATCCTTCCGCTATTGCGTAACCATTCTAAGATGGAAGAATCTGTCTTGAGGGGAATAACACTAGCTGGTTCGTAACGAGCTTCTTGTCGTACAGATGGGTTGTACATTGTTTTTCTAACATAATTACAGATATATATTTTAGCGTGCATCAGATACACTAGTGAACAATTGGAGGCAGCAGATTATGAAAGAAAAAACTGAGCTTTTACAGATAATTGCAGGTAAAAACCGCGGACTATTAGCTACTGAAGCTGACCGACTTGCCATTTTGGTAGCCATCGAGAATTTAGAAAAATTAAATCCTAATCCTCTTGCTCTGGCAGCTAGCTCACTTTTAGAAGGTGACTGGAGACTTCTCTATACCACCAGTAAGGGTTTATTAGGATTGGATCGCTTCCCTGCTTTTAAGATAGGCCAAATCTATCAATCTATTCGTACTAAAAATTCAAAGATTTACAATATTGCCGAAATTTTGGGTATTCCCTATCTTGAAGCTATAGTTAGTGTCTGTGCAACCTTTTCGCCTGTTACTGAAACTAGGGTAGATGTGAAATTTGAGCGCTCCATAATAGGATTGCAAAAATTGATTAATTATCAATCCCCTAGCCAATTTATTGATTTAATTGAGCAAGAAAAATCTTTTCCTCCCTTGGATTTTTCAATTGCCAATCGAGAGCAAAGAGGCTGGCTGGAGATAACATACCTCGATCAAGACCTTAGAATAGGGAGAGGTAATGAAGGTAGTGTCTTTGTTTTAACTAAATGCTGATCAAGATCACATCTTGTTAGTGATAATTTTGATTGAGATATTTTTATTTAACTGAGATAATAGGTCTATTAGGGTGATGATAGAAAAAAATTATTAGGTGAGTCTAGTTTTAATTTCAGTTATGTTTTGTCCTCTCCAAAGTTATTTGGGTAGATCATTTTTACCTTCTACTAATAGTTCTCTAATAAACCTTTCCCATTGCTGGGCGAGGTTTATTTCTGTAAAGGGGATTGTTATTTTATCTTGGGAATCTTTTAAAGAGAAAATTAAAGTTGGTTTTTCTTTTTGTTCTAAAGTTACTGAGCTAATCCTATCAATTGAAATGCTTTTTTCTTGGATAATTCCTTTATTGGTAGGCTTGCCATATACTAAAGTATTATCTTTTATTCCCAAAACAGAATAAATATCATATTTAGCGTTAGTAAATGAACCAGACCATTGTCGGTATGCTTCAACCTTTTGAAACTCCCTGCGTCCTGCCCAAGCTAACAGCGTAAAAACTAGCAGTAATGTAAGCCAAAATAGTCCTTCTTTCATATACTCTCTGTAATTGAGCTAAAGTGGAAGTTTTTAATTTTTACACCAGGGATAATGTTGTTCCCATGGCGCTCTGGCTTACTCACATCTTCTATATCTTTGAGCGCTAGTGGTAATTCTTGATTAAATCGCAAATTTTTGATTGGGTGAGATATTTGCCCATTTTCAATCCAAAAAGTACCATCTCTTGTCATACCTGTAACCTCTAATGTACGAGGGTTGACATAGTTAACATACCAAGTTCGGCTGATAAAGATCCCTTTTTCTGTTTGGCTAATTAGATCTTGCATACTTCGGTTAGAGCCTTCCATGACGATGGGAAAAAATCCACCAGTTGCTTGTTTTTGTTGTTTATTAGCCCAGTAGCGAGAATAGCTAAGAGATTGTGGAATTCCCTCTTTAATAATGTCTATTGAGTGATTAGGCAAACCATCTTCTAGAAAACTACTAGTTTGAAGTAATGGGTGATTAAATCCTCTTTTAACTTGTACAATTTTGCTGAATATCTCTTGCCCAATTCGATTGCCAATTAATTTTCCAGAGTTATCTAGAATTGACATAAAAGAGCGACCCTCATCACTGCTGCGGGCATCCATACTAAAGATAACCCAAGGTAGAAGATTGGCAAAAGCTGCAGATTCTAAAACTACAGGATAAGTTCCAGGTTTTATTTCTTGGGGCTTAACTGAATCTAAGCAGCGTTCTATGGTTTTTGCTGTTAAATTCATTATTTCTAGCTCATCTAAGTAATTGGCACTTCCAGAGCTCCAACTTGAACCATCTTGATATTTGGCTGTGATACTAAAATCAGCTTTGGTTTCTCTTGAATTAGCTCTTAAACCAGTAGAACTTCCTATTACATTTAAGCTATTTGTGCTACTTAAAGTTCCAGAGCCTTGTACTTTGGCTAAATCACACTGCTGGCAGATTTGTTGAATTTTTTGTCCATTTGCTAATGGTGATATGCTTGGATGGTCTTGATTATTTATCTGAATATCGTATTGTTGAGGTGGCAGTAGAGGTATCCATTCAGGATCATTAGGTGCCAGTTTAGCTAAAGTCTCGCAATTTCTCAAAGCATCTTTTATCGCTTCGGGATTGTTTTGGGAAATTGAACTCGTCGCACTTTTTTGTCCATAATAACTTGTAATAGTTAAATTGAAGCGGTTTTTAGCTAAGTTTTGGCTCATTTGATTCTCGCTAAAGCGACTCAAAGAAGATTCGCTCATTTGCAGATTGACAAATACTTGCTCTGCTTGAGAATCCTTGATCACTGACTCAACTATTTCTAAGGCATTTTCTAGTGAATTTAGTTTATTGCTCATATATTCTCTTGCGGCTTTTGCCCAATTTTTGGCTCACTGCCATTTAGCAATCTTTCAATATTGCTTCTATGTCTGACTATGATATAGCTTGATGTGATTAAACCAAGCAGGCTGTAGGCTAAAGGTTCTTTTAATACGAACATAAAGATTGTCAGGCTTACAGCAGCAATGATTGAACCTAGTGAAACTATTCTAGTAAGAGCTAAAACCAGAAGGAAACTTCCCAAAGCAATCAGACCTACTGTTGGAGTGATTGCCAGAAATACTCCCAAGGCGGTGGCAACAGATTTGCCTCCCGTAAAATTTAGAAAAATTGATTTGCTATGTCCCAAAATTGCCGCTAAAGAAGTTCCTACAATTAGCCAGCTTTGCCATTGGCTGGGAATTTGATTGGCTAGTTCAACTGGTAAAAGTTTGAACAGGCTTGCTGCTAAAACTCCTTTTGCTACATCTACAACAAGGACAAAAATTCCATATGGTACTCCTAGCGTTCTCAAGACATTGGTTGCCCCAGTAGAGCCAGAGCCTACTTCTCTAATATCGATTTGTTTGAGAGCTTTACCTAGCCAGTATCCTGTCGCTATCGATCCTATAAGATAGCCAGATATTAGTAGTAATCCGACAATCAGCCAAGACATATTAACTTCCCCTTAGTAGTTAAAACTGGAAGATTGCTGCTGTGGATCGATGGAAAAGGCTAACCAGAGAGGAAATTGTAGTAAGCCTACATTGACCTGTTCTTCAGTTTCATCCAAGATGACAATTGGCATCAATCCATCATCAATCAATCTTTCAGCTTTTTGAATTAGTGGTTCAGGTGCTTCAAACAAAACTATGCCTCTTTCTGGTCCAAAATCAGCCCTAGAGATTCCTAGGCAATCTTGTAATCCACGTCTCCATTCTCCTAATCTTTCAGGATAGCTAACTAAAATTAGCGCTCTAGCTTTTTCTCCATAAATTCTATGAGCAATAGCAATGATGGCTGAGGCTATCAGGATATTTTGCAACTTGCTACCTGTGGTTCTTATTGTCCCTCGACCACTTTGATTAAAAAACCATTTTTGTACTCGCTCAGCATGAATTGGCTCAAAGGTTCTTCTCAGTTGCCAAGGCGGTCCATAGTAGTCTGGACTGTTTCGATACTGTTCTAATAAAGCTTTAATTGTTCTGCTATGCTCAGCAAATCCTTTTTGTGTGGGAGTATTTTCTTCTTTGGGTTTTCGATTGATAGGTATCTCTACATCTACTAATTTGGGAGTCAGTTCCAATTTTTCGGCAGCAGCAGCTAAATCTTGCAAACTGCCCACCAAATAATCCTTGAATCCTTGTACTCTAATTGCTAGATCTTGGGATGCACCTGCAAATGTGCTGCGCATCTCTTCTCTAATCTTCTCACGCCTTTTTTCTAGCTGTCCAATGGAGAGTTCTAGTTTGCCTCTGCGCGATTCGAGTTCACCTAGTCCGTCTTTGAGAAGCTGAGCGATGATTTCTGTTGTCTGATTAATTTGTTCTTGCTTTTTTTCTTCTAGGGCTTGGATTTCTTCTTCTAATTCTTTTTTTCTCTGCTCTAAGCTGGTTAATTCATCGGCGAATGGATTAACAATATTAATTTCGTCTTGGTTCATTGCAAGCTCATTAAATAGAAGGATTATTTATTTTTAAATGACAGGGATTTTGTTCTAAAGAATCTCTCAACATTTTTGCATTAAAGATAATTGGCAAAAAGTGAATACTATTGACTTCCCTAAAATAAAATAGTACCGGTAATCTTGACCAAAATATTTCAGAATATTCCCATTGGCTATAGGGAAAATCTCGGATCAGTTTCTCTCCTCTGTATATTTTTAGTGAATCAGCGGTAAAATTCAGTCTAAGGGTATAAGCCTGTACTAAAAGAAATATTCCAAAGAGGCCTACAGCTAAACCTAGCCAAGCTTGAAACAGGTATATTACCAGTGAGCTCAAGATTAAAACCAGTGGTATGTTGTAGCTAGGTTTCAACTCCGTTGTTTTTTGAATAGGTTCGGTTATCATATTATTCATAAAGGGATTGACAGACCATTATCTATTGTATAACATCTCCTTAATTATATTAAATTGCGCTAACAATGGAGAATTCATCTAATATTCCAAAAAATAAAATTTTCAAACATATTGACAAAGTATTTTTTATCTTGTCACTTTTATATTTAATATTTGTTATTTATTGGATTAATAGACCTATAAAATTAAAATATTCTCTCTTGGAGCATAAAAACAATGCTTCTAATATATCCAATAGCCAATTTATGTTTTATTTGCAACAGTCTCTTAAGGTAATTAAACAAACTCCTAAACATCAGCAAACTGTTGCAACATCACATCCTATTATAGAGAAGGTCTATGTTCCCATCTATTCTACTGCCAAGATAGCCAATAAAATCACTCACAAGTCAAAAAACTTGCCAATTCCTGTTTCTATAAAAAATTCTATTCAAATTACCTCTATCCCATTGCCACCGAGACCAGTTAATCCTCCTAGTGAAATCTTAACTGATAACAACAATATCAAGTTGATAGGTATTTTAGATTCTGGAGATCATTCTGCCGCTTTATTTGATATACAAGGAGTTGTCAAACGTTTGCAAATTGGTGATAATATTGCTGAAACTGGTTGGATATTTCAGCGAGTTAATCAGCAAAAAATCTTAATTTCTAAACAAGGCAATATTCGTTATATTGAAGTAGGTCAAACTTTCTAGTAAATTAATAAAATGAGCATATTTGAAAATTTTAATCAATTTTTAGAAACCCGTCTGGAAGAGTTTTTGAAACAGCACCCTAATTTGCAGATTCAGATTCTTATTGAGCAGTTAGAAGAGCAGGAAAAAGATACTAAAAGTCTCATCGCCCAACTGGAAATGGATAAAACTCAGCTTGAAAAAGATATTCTCTCTCTTGGTGAGCAAATTAAATTATGGCATGAAAGAATAGATAAGGCAGTTCAAGCCAATAGGGTTGATTTAGCCCAAGCTGCTCAAGAGAGAGAAGCTGCTCTTTTGCGCCAAGGCAATCAAACCTGGGGCAGGATGATAGGGGTTAAAGAAAGAATAAAAAAATCACAAGAATTGCTTCTACAGATTCAAAAAAGAAAAGATGAAGTTGACGCTAAATATAAACAACAAAAAGCTAACCAGCAGCAGCAGCAGCAGCAAACTCAAAAAACTACTGATTATCAAACCAGAGGTTGGGAAAATTCAACAAACTATAATTCTTTAGATGATCTAGAGCAGAAATTTAAAGAGCTGGAAATAGATGAAATGCTGCGAGATCTAAAGAGGAAGAGCTGATGCAAAAGTTTTCTAAGATCTGGCTCTATTTGTTAGGGATTTGGCTTTTGAGCAATTTTTCTGATAGATTATGGCTCTCTTTAGATAATAGTGTACCAGGTTGGGATCAGAGTAATCATTTAACTGGCTCACTTAATTATCTCCAAGCTCTACAAAAAATTGAACTATTTAATGGTTCTTGGTGGCTAGATTTTTGGCGATTGTCATCTAAGTATCCACCCTTAAGCTATATTGCTTCTGCTCCTTTTCAGCAAATATTCTCTAAGGGCAATGATCAAGCTTTAGCTGTTAATTTTCTATCTAGTGCTATTTTAATTCCAGCGGTTTATCTACTGGCTAATGTATTTTTCAATAAAAGAGTTGCTATTCTAGCTACTTTTTTCTCTGTGGTTTTTCCTAGGCTTTATTTGCAAAGGTTATTTTATCTAACTGATAATCTCTTGCTAGCTTTAACTATTGCTGCTTTTACTAGCTTAACTTTTTGGAAAATAGAGAAACAAAATAAACAATCTCAATGGCTCTATGCTCTTATTTTTGGAGTTTTCTGGGGTTTGGCACTATTAGCTAAGCAAAGTGTGATGTTTTTTTTAATAGGGCCTCTTGTGTGGGTGATTGTTGAATTTTCATATCACAGACAATGGCTTAGATTGATACAAATTTTAGTTAGTTTTATTGTCTCTTGTTTGATTTGGTGGCCATGGTACGGGGCTAATTGGATCTATTCTTTTGGTACTTATTCTAGCTCAGTAACTTCACCTGCTGCTCTCCAAGGCAACGCGCCTATTAATACTCTAGCTTCTTGGATTTATTACTGGCAGGATTTACCTGCTGCTATTTCTTGGCCTTTACTTCTAGTTCCATTAGTTGGCTTAATTTTGAATTGGTCGGGATTTTTTCCCAACAAGGATAAGCCAAGATTTAAAGGTGGTTTGCTTTGGCTTGCTTTTTATTGTCTGGCGGGTTATTTGATTTGTACCTTAAATATTAATAAAAACGAGCGCTATATCATGCCCTACCTACCAGTTCTGGCAATTTTTTTAGCCTATGGACTGGTGCAATGGCGAGGTAAATGGCAAAAAGTACAATTGGGGACTATTGCTCTTGCTCTATTGCTGATGCTGGGAAATCTTTACCAGATTGCTTTACTTAGCCAAATTTCCCAAATCTTCAGCCCTAATGCAATCAATTATCCCTATCGTGGTCAAACTTGGCCCTTATCCGAAGTTATAGAAACCATTACCAAAACAACACCTAATCTTCAGGCTACTTTGGGGGTGATTCCCAATACTGCCGAGATCAATCACAATACGCTCAATTACTATGGCGCTTTAGCTGATTTTCAGGTCTACGGTAGAGAACTAGGTTCAAAAACTGAGCAAGTTAAACAAGATGGTCAATCTCTGGATTGGTTTATTACCAAAACGGGTGATAATGCTTTTGCTCGTAAAGCTCAACTAGATTTGGCAGATCAATTAGCTAGAGATACCAATTTTAATTTGATTAAAAACTGGACTTTACCTGATAAAAGCAATCTTAAACTCTATCATCGTAAAAATCCTTTAGTTTCTGTTACTTCAGGATCTAGTAGTAAACAAGTTGAATTACTAGAAGTCATCGTTCCAGAAAGTGCTCCTGCTAATGTTCCAGTTCCTGTAACTTATCATTGGGCTGGAGCAAAGAGTGATTTAAAAAATGGCTTGGTCTTGATTTCTTGGCAAAATAACAAAGGGGAAGTAGGATGGATTAATGATCACGCTGTCGGGATGGGTGAGCTTTATGGTTCTGGGGATGAATCCCTAGAAGTCATTGAAAAAACGGCTATGTTGCCTTCAGATGTACTTGGTGATTATCATCCAGTCATTACCTATATCAATCCCAAAACAAAATTTACTCGTAAGATTAATAGTCCTTCTTCAGTTAATCTCAAAATTTCCTCTAGCGCTGCTTCTATTGATTCTCCAGTTTTAGATAGGGTCAGTCAATTAAGATTGCTATCACTTTCACTACAAGAGGGAATCAAGGGACTAGATCGAGTTTTTCTCCAAGTTGCCCGTTTAAACCAATATGATCCCAGGCAGGATTATTTAGAGCAAGCTGCTCAGACTCTGAGCTATCGTTTGGATAATGAGAAATTAAATCCTACTCAAACTGTGCAATACCTTTATGGTATTTTGTTAGCGAGAGTTCTCCAGCAGGATGCAGATAAAGCAATTCCAGTTTTGCAAAAGTTGATTACATTGCAAAGAGATAACCCCTATCTTCATGCCTATTTGGCAGTTGTTAATCTTTATAAGTGGGATAGCGCCGCTGCTGAGGCTGCTCTTAGGACAATTGCTGGTAGTCAGGTCCGAGAAATACGTTTACTACAGGGAGTAACAGATATTTTGCGCGGTCATATTTTTCAAGGAATCAATATTCTCAAAAGTATTCCTAAACCGAAAAATTAACAATTGTTGCCGATTATGATGACAGCTTGACGAGGCGCATTTTATCTCAATGGATGGAAAATGACGGTTAACTCCTCATCATAATCGTCGCCAACCTATCAAGATAGTTGACATTTGACATGCGAGAAATAAGTTTTTAAAAAGGAGGTCTTTTATGAGCTTAAAACAAATTTGGAGATTACTCAAAGAAACTTTTGACCAATGGAAAAAGGACAAGGTATTTCGTTTGGCGGCAGCTTTATCTTATTACACTATATTTTCCGTCGCTCCTTTACTAATTATTGTCATAGCTATTGGTAGTTCCGTTTTCGGTGAAAATGCTGCACGGGGAGAAATTATTGGACAGATTCAAGGGTTAGTAGGACAAAAAAGTGCAGAGGCAATACAAGCAATCATCCAGAATGCAGCTAAACCTAATTCAAATGAAGGGACTATCGCCTCATTTATAAGTGTTTTTATACTAATGGTTGGAGCTTCCGGAATGTTTATTGAACTTCAAGATGCCCTAAATACAATCTGGGAAATTGAGCATAAGTCAAAATTTGGGTTTATAGAATTTATTCGCAAACGACTATTAACTTTTGCCATGATTGTAGTAATCGTAATTTTATTTTTAATTTCTTTAGTCATAAGTGCTCTTTTAGCGGTTATTAGTAACATTACTACGCAATTATTCCCCGGACTAGATCTTTTATTTGATCTAGTTAATCTTATGGTTTCATTTAGCGTCATTACCTTACTTTTTGCCATGATTTACAAATACCTACCTGATGTAAAAATAACTTGGACAGATGTAAGTGTTGGTGCAATAATAACCGCTTTATTGTTTGTTATGGGACAATATTTTATTGGATTATATTTAGGTAATAATTTTTTTAGTTCAACTTATGGGGCGGCTAGCTCTCTTGTGATTGTATTGGTTTGGACTTATTATTCAGCCCAGATTCTGTATTTTGGGGCTGAGTTTACCAAGATTTATAGTAAAAAATATGGTTCAAATTCTAGACTGATATAGCTAGTATATTTGTGCTTTATCTGTTAACATTCTTTGAAGCTACTGAAGCTGTTCTAAACTCTCTTAAGTACAAAAAAGAAAGGTTGGGCTATATCTTTATAGTCCATAATACCGAATACTGTATTTTTATCTACCTTACGAAAAGAATCATTGATTGGCAAATAATCATAAATCATCGTGGCAGTAACCTTACCTCGATATTCCATCATTCTCAATCTGGCTTGGCTTTTTTCTGTTTTAAGCAAACTATTAATCATCATTAATAATGGTTTTACAGAGTCATTTTTAGGAATTGGTAAACTTAAAACCCAGCTCATAGCTGTGGGATTTGGGGCAACTTTGAAAATCTCACCTTGTTGATTAGCAAACAATAGAGGATGCACATTTTCGGAATCTATAAACTCTTTTCCATACCAATTAGATGCCTCTAGTAAGCCATCCATTGGATGTCCCGTATGAAGACCTGAGCCTTGCCAACGGCCAATCATAAACTCTAGATCTACTGGTTCTAAACTATCAAAGAGAGATAAGGCCTGTTCAATTGTGGTTTTACCTTGGGACAAAAGATCCGTAAAAGACTGTGTATTCATTGTTTTATCAAAGTTTTTAGTCTTAATTTATGTAGTATTTTATCTTAAATTTTGTAAAAATAGCTAGATTTATTTAATTCTTCTGAGAAAATCAATATTAATGTAAGGAGAATAATTATGTTTAATTTAGATATTCAAAATAGCAAAATCGGCATAGTAGTATCTATCTCGATGATTATACTGGGACTATTGGCAATCATTCACCCATTTTTTGCTAGTGTAGTAGCCTCCAATATTTTAGGTTTTATCTTGTTAGTGTTTGGGGTTTTGCAATTAATATATGCATTTCAAACCCTCCGAGGACAAATTGGACCTTTTATTTTAAATACCCTTTGCGGCTTTTTCTACATAGCTTCTGGCTTAATCATACTGAGAAATCCAATTTTATCAATACTGAATCTAACTTTATTGATAGGTATTTTATTTTTTATTGAAGGGGCTATTCAAGTGATTCATGCCTTTGAATTAAAGCCAACTAAAAATTGGGGCTGGATGTTAGCTAGTGGAATCTCTGGCATTATTTTGGGGATTTTGATCTGGAGTAATTGGCCTGCTGATTCGCTGCAAATTCTGGGACTGTTAGTTGGTATTAACTTATTGACAACTGGACTTAGTCTTCTGATGATATTTAAAAATTCTCCCAAATCCCCAGCTTATTAGCTTCTAATAGGGCTAATTGATGGATATAGCGCCAGGGCTTGTCTACTTTTTGAGCTATTTGAGCGCAGTCTTCATATTCGGGCTGGAGATTGACTATAGAGCCCAAATGCCGGCCAATTTTTATCTGCACTGGCCCATATATAGTATCAACAGTTAAGCTTTCTCTTTCTAGGATTGAGCGCTGCTGTTGAGAGTACCTGATACCAAGGGTTGTTGTCTCTCGGAAGATAATTTTTTGACAATCTTCGAGCTTTTCACTTGGACAAACAACGCTCAAAAGTAGTCCAGGACGTGATTTTTTCATCACAATAGCACTGGTAAAAACATCTAGAGCCCCTGCTTGCAGTAACAAAGGATAGAGGTAGCCAATTGCTTGGGGATTGAGATCGTCAATTTGGGTTTCTAGCAAAGTGACTGTATCTCTAGAGGTAGTTTGCTCTATCTCACCCAACCAAAGCCTGAGTACATTGGGAATTTCTAAATCCCGTGTACCAGCACCTAAGCCAACTTTTTGTACTGACATAGCCGGAATAGGACCAAAACCCTTGCACAGGGCAACTACTATAGCAGCGCCAGTAGGAGTAACTAACTCTTTCTCAATGCCATTGCTATAAACTGGAACAGAGCGCGATTGCCAAAGCTTGAGCACAGCAGGGGTAGGAACAGTCAATATACCATGGCTCGCCTTAACTAGTCCCCCACCAGTAGGCAAAGCTGAGCAGTGTATCTCATCGATATTGAGCCAATCAAAGCCCAAACAGGTTCCAATAATATCAACAAGGGCATCTGTAGCTCCCACCTCATGGAAGGCTACCATTTCCGGGGAGATCCCGTGAACAGCGCCTTCAGCTATAGCCAATTGTCGAAAAATTTCCAAACTCCACTGTTTAACCCTAGGGGAAAAGGCACCTTGGAGAATTAAATTTTCAATTTGAGGTAAGTGGCGATGGTGATGATGGGCATCTTCCAATAAATCTACATGAACTTTAGTGACGATTTGTTGCCCACGAGAAACTGGCTCTGACCAAAGGCGGTATTCGTGATCTAGACTGAGACTAGAAAGTTGTGTTTGGAGATATTGCAAGGGGACACCGAGATCTACTAGAGCGCCTAGGCACATATCTCCGGATATCCCTGTTTTACATTCCAAATAGGCTATTTGACTCATGGCAACCCTCTACTCCTTACATCCGGAAAATCCTCAAGCTGATCGAATTAATAAAATTGTTCAAGCGCTCAGAAATGGAGCAATCATGCTCTATCCTACAGATACAGTTTACGCCATAGGTTGTGATTTGAGCGTCAAATCCGCCATTGAGAAAGTGAGAAATCTTAAAAGGCTCTCTAGTGATAAGCCTTTGACTTTTCTGAGTCCTTCTCTTTCCAAGATTGCCAGTTATGCTCTAGTTTCTGATGGGGCTTATCGGGTGATGAAAAGGCTGATACCTGGACCTTATACTTTCATTTTGCCAGCAACAAAACTGGTACCTAAATTGGTAATGAATCCTAAGCGCAAGACCACCGGAATTCGTGTGCCAGATCATCCAATTTCTCAAGCTCTTTTAGAAGCTCTCGGTAATCCTATAATTTCCACATCTGCTCATTTACCAGATCAAATGGAGAATTTTGTAGATCTATATTCTCTTTTTGATGCGCTAGAGAGCCAAGTAGATTTGATCATCGATGATGGTTCTATTACCCCTATGGGTATTACTTCTAGTATTATTGATTTTACTACTGATACTCCAACACTAGTTCGTAAAGGCAAAGGCTGGCAAGAGCTACAAAAAAATCTATATCTCAATTAGAGCGCCAAATAGCTTCTATCTGTTCAACTAGTTTTAGAGGATTTTGATCTTCAACAGGAGTAATTGTGACATGTCCTAGTTTGCGCCCAGGCTTGGATTGAGTTTTGTCGTACCAATATATATGCGCGTTAGCTATTTTGGCAAGCTCTAGGCGTTTTGCTCGATAGTCCGAGTAACTTGTTTCATAACCTAGCAGATTAACCATCAAAGCAGAGTCACTTTTTAACTTACTTGAGCCTAATGGCATCCCTAATATGGCTCTAAGTTGCATTTCAAATTGGGAACAACTGCAAGCATTTAGGCTATAGTGTCCGCTATTGTGAGTACGCGGGGCTATCTCATTGACTAAAACCTGTCCATCATTATTCAAGAAAAACTCAATACCCATTACTCCTATATAGGAAAGTGCGGTCAATAGCTTACTGGCGATTATTTCTACCTGTTGGGAAATATCCTGACTGATTTGGGCTGGCGCATAGACCCAGCGGCAGACTTGGTTTTCTTGAAAAGTCTCAACCACTGGGTATACAGCAATCTCTCCAGTTACAGAGCGAGCGGCAATGACTGCTAATTCTTTGGTAAAAGGAATATATTGCTCAACTAAAAAAGGGATATTTTGAAGTTGTTGGCTCTTGGCTTTTAATTGATTGACATCTCGAATTATAAAAGTACCCTGCCCGTCATAACCACCGCGGCGAGCTTTGAGCACTAGTGGATAATCTAAAACTTGATCTAGAGAGGTAAATGGCTCAAATTGCGGGGTGGGGATTCCTTGTGAGCGCAAAAATTCTCTCTGTTGAAGTTTATCTAATAGTGGCTTTAGAGAGGAAATAGACGGGTGAAAACAGACTCCATTATTTTCTAGAGCTTCTAGAGATTCTAAATCAACAAATTCATTCTCAAAGGTGATTACTTTAGCAAAATTGGCTAATTTCTCTGTTGCTTGTGAATCAGAGATATCTGCTAAAACTACATCTTTGGCAATTTTGACAGCAGGATCATCAGCCTTGGGAGTTTGAATATATAGATTCACCCCTAATTTGGAAGCGGCACCAGCCATCATCCAAGCTAGTTGACCTCCACCGATGATACCTAAATCTTGCACCAACATTTATTTTGACTTTATTATCTGCACTCTAGAGATTCTTTGGTCGCTACTTGAGTGCGAGAATTAACTCCTGTAGCAATTTTACATAATCTGATTATCTCTGCTGGATCTAAAGAGGCATCGGTAAAATCAGCGCCAGTGATATCTACATCGACAAAAGTAGTGCGCTTAAGGATAGCGCCAACTAAAATGGCATCCGAGAGATCTGCGCCTTTAAAACTGGAAACATAGGATATGGCATAGGATAAATCAGCTCCATGCAGTTTTGCCCCCTCTAAAAGAGCTCCATTAAACACTGCCCCTATTAAATTCACCCCGCTAAAATTAGCCGAACTAAGATCTACGTTAGTAAATTGAGCTTCTTGTAGGACTTGACTTGTAAAGTCTTCCCCTATTAGAGCTTTATCTTCAAAACTAGTGTTGATTGAGGTAACCGAAGAAGAACTAGCTGCCCAAGCATTTAAGGGAAAGGCTATACTCCAAAGAACTATAAGGACGCTCAGATAGCTAAAGAGTTTTTTCATGTAACACAAAAGTAAATGTAAAGATATTTTAAGAAAAGTATAACAAAAATAAGTTATTCTTTG